>JAFVTO010000149.1 GCA_017503165.1 Clostridia bacterium
GATATCGGCAGGTGGTGGAGGTCTTTGCCGAGGCCATTCAGGCACAGCCCACGTCCGCCGTTACAGGCAGCTGGGGCGTGACCCTCAACGGCTCGGGATATATCACGTCGGCACCGTAACACGCGGTTCAAAAGCCGTGGGTACGTCCCCCCCACGGCTTCACCGCAGGCGACCCAAAACGACCTTTTTGGCCGCAGGGCGACGCTTTTCTGCAACATTTTTAACAAAAACTTGCAAAAAAGTGCAAAAATGTCGCAGATGTCGCAGTTTTCTTTCCTGTTTATCTATTGACAAAAAGGGAATTTTCTGTTATACTTGTTTCATCAATTAAAGCGATGAGAATAAAAAATTAACATTACTACAAAAAGGAGAAACCGAAATGGAAGGTATGTTACAAGCCGTAGTGGTTGTGTTTATGCTGTTCCTGTGTTCTCTGTGCCTGTTTGCCGTGGTCGTGATCGTACGCGATATGATCTACGAAAACGCAAAGACACGCAGAGCGCGAGCACGTGAGGATCGCGATTACGAGCGCGTTCTGAAGGCTCTGGAGGAAGCGACGGATAAAGCACCCGAGGCCATTCCCGTTGTTGCACAGCCCGTTGTCGTGGAGGCTCCCGAGCCCACCGTTGTGGTGGTGGAGGCACCTGCTGCTCCTGCAGAGGAGGCTCCCGTTGAGGAGGAGCCCGCCGAGGATGACGGCGCCGTGGTGTTTTCCGCAAACACCCTCACCATGGAGGAGAAGTACGCAACCCTGTCCTCCGAGTTCAAGAGATACTTCGATGAGATCATCAAGCACGCACTCTCCAAGGAGGGCGTTAAGGAATCCAAGCATAACAGCTCCTACGATTACAAGATCGGCGCTTATCGCGTGGTTCGCATGATGATCAAGCGCGGCGAGATCGTTTGCGAGTTCCACTTTATCGATCGCGACATTATTGATTACGCCAACGCAAGCAACGTCAAGATGAAGCAGTCGGCTACCACCATTAAGGTTCTTGAGGCATCCGCGGTTGGTGTTGCCAAGGACGGTATTGACCTTGTCTGCACGCAGATTGCCGAGGATAAGGAATACAAAAAGGAATTAGCAAGAGAGAAGCGCAAGGAAAAGCGCCGCCAGGTTGCAGAGGCCGCTGCCAACGCACAGGGTGAGTGATCATGCCGGGCACGAAAAAGCGTGAGAAGCCCGTAACCACCGAGCAAGCAGCGCCCAACGGGCGCGGCGTATGGAATATCGTTGGTATCGTACTGTGCATCATTCTGGTGCCCATTTTGATCCTCAACTGTATTCTGTTAGTGCAGGGGATGGTAAACGAGGACAAGGTCCCCAGCATTGGCGGCAACGTGCCGCTGATCGTGTTGACCGAGTCGATGGAGCCAAAGATCAAGGATGGCGACGTGATCGTTTGCAAGACCGCGGACCCTGACGACGTAAAGGTCGGTGACGTTATTTCCTTCTTTGATCCCGAGGGAACGGGGACAAGCACGGTAACGCACCGTGTGATCGAGATTTTGATTGACCCCGACACGGGCGCCAAATCCTTCCGCACCCAGGGTGATAACAACAATATCGAGGACCGCTTGGCGGTGCCTGCCGAAAATTTGGTGGGTATTTGGTCGGGTGTACGCATTCCCGTTTTGGGAAACGTGATCATGTTTATGCAGTCCACGCTGGGATTGATCGTATGCATCTTTTTGCCGATCACGGCACTGATCGCCTACGAGCTGATCCGCCGCAAGCGCCAGGATAGCGAAAAGCAGACCGATATTGAACAGCTCAAGGCCGAGCTTGAGGCACTAAAAGCCGCTCGCGCCGAGGCCGCTCCCCAAGGGGAGAGCGCTGCCGAGGAGGCAACCTCCGAGGAGCAAACCAAGGACGAGTAAAGCGCGTCCGCACCAATTTCGTTGTATTCTTTCCTTGCGCGCCACGACAAGCGGAGGGTATGAATATAGACATTTCCCGCAAGGGAAGAATAAAAATCCAAAAGGAGAACTAAGTTCATGAAAAAGAACGTTTTCTTGAAGCTTGCATCCGCACTGCTTGTTCTCTGCCTTGCAAGCACCTGTGCCATTGGCACGACTTTCGCAAAGTACACCACCGCTGACAAAGCCTCCGACACCGCTCGTGTTGCAAAGTGGGGCATTACCGTTGCTACCAGTGGTTCGTTGTTCGGTACCGATTACGCATCTAATTCGGCTGGCACAGATGCCGATAGCATTGTTGCCTCTTCCACTAACGTTAACTCTTCTAACGTTTGGAACATTGTTGCTCCCGGTACTAAGAATGAGGCTGGCTTCCAGGTAAAGCTTTCCGGTACTCCCGAGGTTGCTTATAATGTAACTGCTACTAACAATGATGTAGCGGCTGAGGATATTTGGCTGGCTGAAGGCACCTACGGTGTAATGGTTGAGCAGACTGGTTTGAACGCAGCTTCTAACGTGGTTGGTTTGTACACGCTTTCCGGCAGCACCTACACTAAGGTAGCCGCAGGCGCTTGGGCTGCTGGCACTACGTATTATGCTCTGCACGATATTACCGAGGTTGATGCTAAGTATTTCCCCATCCAGTGGGCTGTTGTACACTCCGGCTCTGCTCCCGCAATTGCTACCACCTCTGACCTCAATGCTATCGCACAGGCTATGATTGACAATCTGAACACCGATGCTTTGGACGGCCTTGCAAACGAAGATATCGCTGCAAGTTACAAGCTGACTTGGAAGTGGGCATTTGAGCTTGATGCTGCTACCAACGCTAAGGACACCATTCTGGGTAACTTGATTGCTGCTGTATCGACCCCCGGTCAGACGAACATTGTTAAGATGGCTACCGCAACTACCTACACTGCAGTAACTGTAACCTCCGATATGGAGGCTAAGGTTGGTGACGATGTAGTTGCAAATCTGCAGATTGCATTTGGTCTGAAGGTAACCGTAGACCAGGTTGACTAATCCCAACCCCGTTACACTGTTCTGAATAGTTCTATTCTTGAAACCCGCCCCTGCCCAACGTGGCAGGGCGGGGGCGGTTTTTTCAAGGCAAAAATCTGGTGAGGAGGTGCAAGCATGACATCTGATCTGCAACAGACCGACAATCGGGCTCCCAAGCACGCAGGTGAGCGTCGCGCGTGGGTCTATATTATGCTCATGGTGAACATTGTGTTCATCCTTTTGCTGATGACGCTTGGCATTATCGCCCTCCGCGTGGGAAACTATCTCCCCGAAAACACGGATATTCTTTTTATTGTCGGCAAAAATCCCGAGGTCTCACTTGGCGATGACGAAATTGCCAAATGGGAGACCGGACAACGCGTAAATATCTTCCAATCCGCCTACGCCAACGGCCAAGGCGAACCCACGGTTGTGTCGCAGGACGGCACCAAGGTCGTAGCCCCCGGCACGCTTTCCACCTACCGCTTTACCATGTGCAACAGCGGCAACATGGCGGTGCTTTATGAGATCGACCTTGATTTTATTTTGAAAATTGGCACGGAAGTGCAGGAAACATATAATTTCCCCATGCAGGTGCGCTTGCGCGACGCAAGCGGCGACTATCTGATCGGTAGCGAGACCGAGTGGGTGAACGTAAAGGACGCTATCCTCAACCGCCACGTCTCCTTGCTTGGCGCCTTCTCCTACGAGACCTTCACCATGGAGCTGCTCTGGGAATTTGAGGGCGGCGACGATGAGCTGGACACCCTGTACGGCAACCTCGCCGCACAAAAGGGGGTAACGCTTACGCTTGACATCAACACCTTTGCCGAGGAGCATTTTGATCCCACGGCCTCGGGCGGTACCGAGTACGAGGTGGAGGGCACCAAGGAGTTTGGCGGCACCATCCGCTGGCTCTGGCTCACTCTGCTCTTTATCAACACCGCGGTTCTGGTGTTCTACGTGTCCTGGCTGATGAACAAGCGCTTGCGCAAATGGTGATCCCATTCCTGCCCGGGAGCTTACTGTATGAAACAAACAAACCCTAAAAAACGCGGCGTCGGACGCATCCTGCTGATCCTGCTGATCGGTGTGGTCTTTGGCTTTGGCGTTTATACCTGGCTCTCCTCCGCGGTGATCGGCAATCAAATGCCCATGCCGTTTGGCGTTGGCATCGGCGTGGTCGTCACCGGGAGCATGGAGCCTGAGCTTTCGATCGACGACGTGATCGTGGTCAAAAGCGCCCCGACCTATCGGGTGGGGGACGTGGTGGTCTACCAGCAGCGCAACATCCTTGTCGTGCATAAGATCATCGCCGTGGACGGAACCTCCGTCACCACCCAAGGCACCGCCAATAACATTGCCGATGCTCCCATTCACGTCTCTGCCATCAAGGGGCGCGTGTGGTTTCACATCGACGGTGCAGGCCGTGTGGTGACCTGGCTGCGCTCGCCGATTGGCTCGCTGATCGTTCTGGCCCTTGCCGCCTGGCTGCTGGTCAAGTCCTACGCCGACGAAAACCGCGAGGCGCAGGCAAAAAGAGAAGCGCTTGAGCAGATCCGCCGCGAAATTGAAGAATTGAAAAAGAAGCAATGAACCGTGAAGCGCTTGGAGAAGCGGCTCTCTGAAGAAATGCCGCTCCAAAGTCCCTGTTCAAAGAAAAGCACCCGTGACACAACGCGTGTCACGGGTGCTTTTTGTGTGATTTGGCGTATTTGTCGGGTGCTTGCTTTGCCGTGATTTCTCTTGTCTACCCATCAGGGCGCGCTACAAGGCCTCAGCGCTTCGTCTGTGGCGCGCTCTTGGGCAAGGCGGGGAAGTACGTCGCCGAGCAACTCGCTCGCCTGCAAGCCGATTTTGCGCCTTTGCGGCGCTCTTGCTTTGTTGATGCAGAGATAGAACCCTTCTCGACGCTTATTTTGCTCCGTCGGGCTCCGATACGGCATATTTCCGACATTCGCCCGTGGACATGTGGACCAGTATCTGCTTATAGGTTTTGGTGGCATACGGAGGTCTTTCCTCCCAGCCCTCTTCCCAGTGGGAGTACTGCTCAACCTGCCAAGCCACCCGATAATACGGGCAGATCGGCGTTGGTTCCTTTACGATAACGACGCGATTGATCCGCGTCGTGCCGCAAGCTCCGTCCCTGAGGCCATCCACGTCTCCCCAATATTGATTGGCGATGCTTCGTGCTTCCTCGGCGGAAATAGAGCCCTCCGTGGAGAAGGCAAGCGGCGCAAATGCAACCTCTGTCCCTTGTCGGCTCTCCAGGTAGGTCTGCAGATCCTCAAGGGTGGAAGATCTTCCTTCAATATAGTATTCTGCGTCTGGCGTTCCGTCGTTCACGATCCGCCAAAGCTCTCTTGAGCGGATCTTTGCATCCTCAAAGAAGATTTGCGATTCGCCGTACTCGAAATTCTGTCCGGTATGGTTCCAGGAGTAGGATCCGTCCGCGTTTAAGCGATCCATCTGCCGAAAGGTGAAGGGGTAGGTATAAACGATGCCCATGTAGTATCGCAGGATCAGGGTGTCGCCGCAGTCGATGACGAGCTCGGGGACGGTGTCGCCGTCCAAGTCCGTATATGCGTAACGCAGGCTTACAAAATCGCTCAGCGGGATGCGGTCATAGGGCGTTTTGCAATTCATCAAGCAGTTGAATACGAGGGAATCGGTTTCAAAAACGGTGATCTCATTTCGCAGGGCGGCCTCGTACATTTCCATCGCCTTTTCTGCCTCGGAGATCTGGGTAGCGGTATTGTCGTTCGTGCTATCCCCCTCCACCGAGTCGGACGGGGTGGGATCGGTATTCTCGTTTTGCGATGGGGCGTTTTGATCTTCGTTCTTTTCACACGAAACCAAGGGCAGAACCATCATAAGGCAGAGCAAAAGGGCGATAATTTTTCTCATGAATGACCTCCTGAATTTTGTCTTCTGAAGCCAGTATAGCATGGCGAAAAAGGAGTGTCAATAGGGTGGGGAAAATATTTTTTTAGAGGCCTTTTTTGCTGCCCAAGTGGGGGAAAAACAACAAAAAAGGAGCAAAATGCTCCTTTTTGTCGGTGGGGGAGGAGGATAGCTCAACCGTTCTTTCCTCGGCTTATTGCTCGGACGGCGTTCGTCCGAAAAACGCGGTGTAATTCCGATAAAACGTGGTATAGTCTCTAAATCCGCAGCGCTTGCAGACCGAAATGGCCTTTTCGCCATCGGAGAGCAGCTTTTGCGCCAAAAGCAAGCGCTTTTCCATGATGTACTTTTTTGGCGTTTGGTGCAACTCCTTTTGAAACAGCCGAAACAGATAGGTCTGACTGACAAACAGATGGGACGCGATCTCCTCTATCCCGGAGACCGTGCAGAGATTCTCGTTGGTATATTTCAAGGCCTTTGAGATCAGGGGAGAGAGCGTTGTCGCCTCCTTTGCCGACGGTTGGGGAAAGAGGAGAATATTATAGAACAATTCGGCCAGCAGGTGCGAAAGGATCTTTTCAAAGGTCTCGCGGTCACTGCTTTGGTAGTACAGATCGCATTTTCGGAAAAGCTCCTCAAGGATGCTGTTTCCCGCAATATGAATGACCTCGGTATCTGCAGAGATCCTGTTTGCATTTTCTACACCGTGCTTCTCCGGGTCAAAGAGAATGTCATACCGCTCGTATCTGGAGGGAGAGTCGATTTGAATGAAATGGTACTGAAATGGGCGAATCAGGATCAGATCGCCCTTTTTCAGCTTGTATTTGCGATCCTCAATGACGTGCGTCGCGTCACCGTCAAGAAAATAGATCAATTCGTATGCCTTGTGCGAATGCATCGAATACGTATCGCAGGGGAGATCCTCGGAGATCTCGTGCTTGAAAAACAGGTTGTCCGTTGTCCAGATATAATCGTTCGTCATATCCCAAGCTCCTTTTTTTGCTGTTTACAGTATAACACGATTGTTTGGATTTTGCAATATAAAATACAGTATTTGCTATTTCTTTTTTCAAAAAATTACTTTATAATAGGAGTACAGTAAAGTATTTGCAAGGAGTAGGAATGATGAAAAAACTGAATGTTGCAATTATTGGACAGGGAAGAAGCGGAAAAAGCATTCACGGAAAGTACTACTGCAGCGAGGACAACCACTACTACAACGTGAAGTATGTCGTTGAAGCAGACGCCTTTCGCAGAGGGGTGGCCGAGGAGATGTATCCCGGCTGCAAGACCCTTGAGCACTACGAGGAGCTCTTTGCGCTGGATGACGTTGACCTCGTTGTAAACGCATCCTATTCGGAAATGCATTATCCGATCACGAGGGAGCTTTTGCTTCACGGCAAGAACGTGCTGGTGGAAAAGCCCTTCGGACGCTCTCGCTACGAGTGCGACGAGCTGATCAAGATTGCCAAGGACAAGGGGGTTACGCTCGCGGTCTTTCAGCAGACCTTCCTGGCGCCCTTCTATCCGTTTATCTACGACACGATCCGCTCGGGACGCCTGGGTGACGTCAAGCAGATCAGCATTCGCTACAACGGCTTTGCCCGTCGCTGGGACTGGCAGACCCTGCAGAAGAAGTGCGCGGGAAGTGCCTACAATACGGGCCCTCATCCCATTGGAATGGGACTCGGCTTCTTAGACTTTGATCCGAACACAAAGGTCGTTTACAGCAAGCTGGATACCGCACTCACAAGCGGCGACGCCGACGATTACGTGAAGATCCTTCTCGCCGCGCCGAGCAGACCGCTGGTGGATATCGAGATCTCCTCGATCGACGCGTATTCCAATTACACCGTCAAGGTGCAGGGAACCAAGGGAACCCTCAAGGCAAATCCGCAGAGCTATGAGATGACGTACATCTGCGCGGAGGAAAACCCCGTGCATCCCGTTATCGAGGAATCCATCAGTGACGCAAACGGCAACCCCGCCTTCTGCTCGGAAAAGCTCTTGAAGCACACCGAGGCAGAGCACTTTGCGGGAACGGCGTTCGATGTCGGAACGGCAAAGCTCTACGAGCAGCTGTATTATAAGATCACCGAGGGCAGAGAGATGACCGTAACGCCGGAAATGGCTGCGGAGATCATCTCGGTCATCGAGACGGTCCACGCACAGAATCCGCTTCCGCTGAAGTATTGAGACGGGCAAAGTGAAGAGGATCGCTATTCTCGGCTGTGAAAACTCCCACGCCGACGCCTTCTTGAAGTGCATCGCCGAAAAAGAGGCCTTCTCCGACGTTGAGGTGATCGGTGCTTACAGCGAGGACAGAGGGGCTGCGGAAAGGTTGAAGGAAAACTTCAACGTGCCGATCCTTGAGAGCTACTCCGAGGCGGTGGGAAGGATAGACGGACTCGTGATCACCGCCCGTCACGGGGATAACCACTATCGGTATGCAAAGCCCTATATCGAAAGCGGGATCCCGATGTTCATCGATAAGCCCATCACCGTAAGGGAGGATGAGGCGGTGGAGCTCATGCGCGCGCTGAAGGCGCGCGGCGTTCGCATATGCGGCGGCTCCTCACTGAAGCAGGACGTGTTCGTTCAGCGACTGAAAAAGGAAAGGGAGGACAACGTTGGCGGCAAGACCGTCGGCGGCTACGTCCGCGCGCCCTATCAGAGCAAGAACGAGTACGGCGGATTTTATTTCTACGCCCAGCATCTCGTTGAAATGGTTTGCGAGATATTCGGCAGATACCCCCTGTCTGTGACGGCAATGAGGAACGGATCCCGCATACACGTTCTCTTTCATTACGCGGACTACGACTGCGTGGGGCTTTTCTGCGATGAGAATTACACGTACTATGCCTCTCGCATGGCGGAAAACGGCACGAGCAGCTTTGATATCCCCTCAACGGAGGAATGGTTTGAGAGAGAATTCGGCGAGTTTTATCGGTTGCTCTCGGGAGGCAGGCAGAGTGCAACGTATCAGGACGTTTTCGCGCCGGTGTTCATCATGAACGCCATCGACCGTTCCCTTAAGAGCGGTCGGGAAGAAAACGTTGCCTATCAAGAGTAAGGAGAACAAGAATGAGTCATATTATTTTTTCCGCGTTTTCAGATGAATACGCGACAAGCTTTGACGAGCAGCTCACGGGAATGAACGCGCTTGATATTGAGCATATCGAGCTTCGGTTTGTGGACGGAAGGAGCGTTGCCGATCTTTCCCCTGAGGAAGGCAAGGAGCTGAAGAAGCGCCTTGACGGGAAGGGGATCACGGTTTCGGCCATCGGTTCGCCTCTCGGAAAGATCCGCCTGAACGGAGATCTGCGCGGACATATGGAAACGGCAGAGCGGATTTTTGAGCTTGCGAACGTCATGGAAACGAAGCTTATCCGTATGTTCAGCTTTTATGCTCCGAAGGGTGAGGATATCCACAGCCTCCGCGACGAGGCGTTCGGCGCCGTTGCCGATATGCTCGCGCTTGCAAAGAAATACGGGGTTACGCTTTGCCACGAAAACGAGGCAAGGATATACGGAAATACCGATGCGTACTGCCGCGAGCTTCTCGATGCCTTCGGGGGCGAGCTCAAGTGCGTTTTCGATATGGGCAACTTCGTTTTAGAGGGGGTAGAGCCCTATCCCGCATACGAGCTGTTGAAGAAGGATATTGCTTACTTCCACATCAAGGATGCACTCTTTGCAGGGGCAATCGTGCCTCCCGGAAAGGGAGACGCACGGATAAAGGAGATCCTTCAGGCGCATACGCAGTATGCCAAGGACGATTTCTTCGTATCCCTCGAGCCGCATCTGCAGCTCTTCTCGGGGCTGAACCAGCTCACGGGACGAGGCTTTGACAACCCCTATAAATACGAGAGCTTGACGGTCGCGTTTGAGGACGCAACAAAAAAATTAAGGGAGCTGATCGGATGAACACTTTTCAGAAGGACCTTTTAACGGTCAACGTTTACGAAAGCAGAACGGAAATGGGAGAAGCCGCCGCCGCGGACATCAAGGCTTGCATTCTTTCGCTTCTGCAAACGAAGGAAACCATCAATATGATCTTCGCTGCCGCTCCCTCGCAAAACGAGGTGCTGTATGCGCTTGCAACCGATAAGGAAATTCCGTGGAACAGAGTCAACGCGTTTCACATGGACGAGTATATCGGGCTGTCAGCCGATGCGCCGCAGGGCTTTGGCAACTTTTTGAAGGAGCACATCTTCGGTCTTGCCGATTTCAAGAGCGTATCCTACATCAACGTCTCGGCGAGTGACGCCGAGGCAGAGTGCGAGCGTTACGCCGCACTTTTGGAAAAGCATCCCACCGATATCGTCGTTATGGGCATCGGAGAGAACGGGCATATTGCGTTCAACGATCCGCCCGTTGCCGATTTCAAGGATCCCAAGGCGGTCAAGCCCGTCGAGCTGGATGAGGTCTGCCGCAACCAGCAGGTCAACGACGGCTGCTTTGCAAGGCTGGAGGATGTGCCCAAAACGGCGATCACGCTTACCGTTCCGACTCTTTTTGCGGGAGACCATCTGTTCTGCATCGTTCCCGCAAGGACCAAGGCAAGAGCAGTAAAGGCAACGCTTTGTGACGAGATCAACGAAAAATGTCCCGCAACGGTCCTTCGCCGCCACGAGAGCGCGATCCTTTATCTGGATGGCGACAGCAGCTCGCTTTTGTGATGGCGATGGAAAGGATCAGATCCGATAAGATCCTCCTTGAGGATCGCTTATTCAACGGATATATTTATTTCGACGGCGGAAAAATCACCGAGGTGAGCGAGAAGGACTATCCCGTTTCCAAGGAATACGACATGACGGGATATTACGTCAGCGCAGGCTTTATCGACATCCACACCCACGGCGGCGGAGGCTACCGATTTGAGGGGAGCGTCGATGAGATCGTAAACGCGTGTGCTTTTCATTTGAAGCACGGAACCACCTCTATCTGCCCGACCATATCGGCGTCATCCTTTGCCAGCATGGCGGGATCGGTGACCAACGTTTGGCAGGCGATGCAGGATCCGAGGGTGAAGGGAAAGATCATCGGCACGCATTTGGAGGGGCCGTATCTCTCCAAAACGCAAGCGGGAGCACAGTGCCCGGCGCACATCACCGCACCCGTGGAGGAGGATTATCTCCCGTTGATCGAGAAAAACGCAGACGCGATCGCCAGGTGGACCTACGCGCCGGAAAATGATGCCGACGGGAAATTCGCCAAAGCGCTGACGCAGCATGGGATCCTTGCCTCCGCAGGGCATACCGACGCCATCTACGCGGATATGCTGTGCGCGGTCGAAAACGGCTGCCGCCTCGTCACGCATCTGTATTCCTGCACCTCCACCGTCACGCGGGACCATGGATTCCGTCGGCTTGGCGTGATCGAAACGGCGTATCTTCTGGACGACCTCTACGTCGAGATCATCTGCGACGGCAAGCACCTGCCGCCCGAGCTGATCCGGCTGATCTATAAGATCAAGGGAGCGGAAAGGATCGCGCTGATCACGGATAGCCTGGCGCTTGCCGGAACGGAGCAAACGCACGGATTTATGCAGGACACCGAGTTTGTCATTGAGGACGGCGTTTGCAAGTTGATGGACAGAAGCGCATTTGCCGGAAGCATCGCAACGGCAGACAGATTGCTTCGCGTGGCCACGCAGGAAGCCGAGATTCCGCTTTTGGACGCGGTAAAAATGATCACGGCAACTCCTGCCGAGATCATGAAGCTCTCGGAAAAAGGGAAGATCGCGCGCAATATGGACGCCGACTTTGCGGTGTTTGACGATGCCGTTCAGATCAAAGCCGTTTTTGCAAAGGGCGAACCGATCAAGATCCAATAACCGAGATCCGTATTCCATAACCGAAAAAAAGGATAGGCAAAGAAGGTAAGCCGCACGGGCTTTCTTTGCCTATCCTGTTTCTTTTTTGCGGGGGAGGGAAGATCTGTTCCGCTTGGCCTTACGGTAAGCTTACCGTAAGGGACCGGGGGAGAGAGACAGCCGACGCCGCCTTTTGCAAAGGGGTATGATCATAACTTCTTTGTGAACTTGCACTTCGGGTAATTTGAGCAGCCTCTGAATACGCCGTTCTTGCCGGAGCGGATCACAAGCGTACCGTGGCATCGCGGGCAAATATTGTGCCGAATATCGTCCTGTGTGTTTTGGATATTCTGGACGTGCTCAAAATTGCTGATTTCCTTACTCTTGTTCTGCTCGGTTAAAATGGCGTATATCTTTTCCATTTCAGCAAGCGTTAAAACCTGTTCTTTGTTCGCCTTTAGCCGTTGAAAAAGAGTCCAGGGGGTGTAAACGTATTCGGATTGGATAAAAGAGATATTGCCTTTCACGAAAACAACGGCGGAATAAATCGGCGTGTCTTGGGGAAGGAGCTCTTTTATCCGATATACGTGCGTTGCATTCTGCTTTACCGGGCTGTAAAAATGGTTTTTTACCTTTCCGTAGTTCAACACCTGCGTCCATTCTCTCTGTGTGTCATTTCCGTAGATACGGCCGGAATAATTTTTGGTTTCAATGACAAAAACACCCTCGGGAAGGATCACAACGTGATCGGTCTGCGACGTTTTTCCGGGCTCTGACTCCAACAGTAAATTATGAATGATCAGCTTTTCTTTTCCTTCCTCCTTGGAGGGTTTTCCGACAAGCAGCTTGATGACAAATTCTCCAACGATCCCTTTTCCGATTGGAGATTGCAAAAAAGCGGCGATGCAGGCAAAAAGAATGAGCAGTATGGCGAATCCCATGAGAAATACCTCCAAAGATAAAATCGAATTGCATTCGTGCAGGGAAGGGGTGAAGCCGCCGGCGAGGACTTGAAGCTCCACGAAGTTGCCCCCACTAGAACCTGATGGTAACGTCACATCGGTGCAAGAATTTCCTGTACTTTTTTGTTACTCAAATCATAGGATAAAGGACTAATTAAACTCAAGCGTTTTTGCCATTTTACTTTCAAAAAATCAATGTGTCTTTTTTTGATTTTTATTGCTGTTGTATGCGATTTTCTTAAGACACCGTGCTGTAATCCTTCGTTTTTTGTCATCTTCCACTAAACGTTCTTTTTCTTCGGAGTTTATCTGAGAGGAAAGTTGCTTGATCTCCGAGGCTTTTTTAGAAACGTTAAAGACTATGGTGATCAATGGTGATATCAGCGTTCCAAGCAATATAAGAATAACAGGAGACCAAAAAGAAACGCTACGGCCCAGAACTTTTTCGATCAATGACCATGAATTGTTGAAAAGCGTTACCTCGGCAACGAGGGTTCCGAAGATCGATATGAATATCTCTATCTTGGCATTTTTTCTGTTCCTTAGCTTCTCATCTCTAGACTGGATGCGATCTACGTATTTTCCGCAAATGTTCTGTAGATTTGTTATGTCGCTCGAAAAGTTATCGTAAAATGCTCCCACCTGGAAGGATTCGTAGATCATGTCGTAATAATTATTTATATGGTCTACCATCGACGGACACTTGAAAAATGCGCGGAATTTAAGATTTAGTGCTTCAGCTTCATATCTTCGTGCAAGCTTAAGCTCCTCCTCCATAACGAAATAGTCGTTTGTCAAACGGTCAAGATGTCCCATCTGTCCCATTATGTACGAGATCGCGTAGCGCTGATGCAAAATATTTAGAAACAGAAAATAATATGTATTCTTGGTCTTGGTATAAAAGCTATTACCAAAGAAATCATTAGTAACATCGTCATCGGTCAAGTAGCTTAAATTCACAACGCCGTTCAGTGAGCTTACCCAATAAGAATTTTCAAACGGGTGCAGCATCTTGATATTGGTACAGGAATCGTCGAATTTATACGACGCCTTATAATTCTTTCCGAGATGCTGCAAAAGGTCATTAATGTCCTCTGGCTTTTCATCAACTAGAAGATAGGAATAGATGATCGGCTTTGCTTTCTGATAAGAAAAACGGATAGCATCCTTTTCTTTAGACACGCTCGACAGCAGCTTTTCCAAAAGCTCTGCTATCGAAAATTTCGAGTCCTTTTTCTCATTGACACGCTGCTCCTCATTCCAGATCTTTTCGTGAAATATAAAATAATTTTTATCGCTCTTGGGCTCACTGATGAAATAATTTAGATCAAAATACTCTTCAAGTGTCTTTGTACCAAACTCGCACTCGACCTCCACAAATCCCGTTTGTGATTCGAAGAAATACAGCTTCAGCTCGGTAATGGCGACCTTCAAGGCATTTCCGTCCGACTGCCGTGTCACAAAATCAAGCATCTCGTTTTTCTTGGGAGGCAAAAGAAAGTTCTTTCGGCAATTGATATTCATCTTATAGCATTCTGCGATGCTTGAAGTGCCGCCGTTCTCACTCAACAAAAGATCAAGGCCATCTCTCAACAATTCGCATTTTTGGGAAAAGCGCTCGAAAAGGTTAAACTTAGCTCCCTTTTTATTTTCGATCTGTGCTGTTTGCGGCGATACCAGACTCTTGTCATATTGAAAAGGAAATATAAACTTTGTATACTGTTTTACGATATTAGGCATATGCCCTCCTTGTTCAGCGAATATTCTCCTGCCAAATATTAAATCGGCTTATATATTCATCTCGCTCGGTGAGCTTTTCGGTATGCTTGCTCCCACGGCTGATAAGACGCCAATCGCAAGCCGTTCCGAGCAATTCTTGTACAGTATTGATTATATCATCGCAATCAATAAAGCTACAGGAAAATATGTCCAAGTAGAATCGCTTTTCTGCCTTATAATAGTGAAGAGCTATATGACTCTGCGCTATTACGGTTATACCCGAGATAATCTCCGGCTCTACAACACGATCAGTTATAACGGTCGGTCTGGTAATCGGATCCATATTAATAAGCACGGGGATCCTGTCAAGAAACGTATATATCGTATCCATATCAAGCTCCACAGGCTCAATGTTGTGCATAAGATAGTGCGGACCAAAATCGCGGCTCTCATCTATATGGGTCTTCAACTGATCGTTTATTTCAAAGCGTCGATCGAGCGCATGCACAAGTTCGTGCTCAAACGGAAGCTCTGTGTGAAGTATTTCTAAGAGCTTCGCCTCGTTTACAAAACCATCGTAAAGAAGATCTACGAAATAGCATTCGCGCTGAGGAAATGTATGAATTGTAAAATGTCCTCCCTTCAGAAGAACGAATGCGCTAATACCGTCATCCTCCTTTACCGAACCGTAGTAATACGGAATGAGAGAAGGAGGCATAATCGTTTTAACACCTACAAAATTGGTTATCTTGACAATGCTATCGTAAACCGATTTGAGATTGTCAAGCTTGGGAGAATCCGAGCCATAGGCATCTATCATTATATGAAGCATTACTTTTCCTCGCCATTTGTCTTTTTGTTTTTCTTTCCGTCACCATAAATAAGCTCGTCGTAGCGCTTGCAGCTTATAAGGAAGGGCTCTATCCACCAACGTTTATTGGAGCATTCTATATTGGGGATACAGTAGTATTTCTCGTTGATATCGTAATCCCACTCCGAGAGGATCTTTACCTCAGAGGTTATATTGTCGTCGGTCATAAACACAGAGAAATTATTGATGTTATATCCGTCACGGTTTTCACTCTTGACGGTATAACGTACAACGTAAGGATATACGGGATCATAGGAGATTTGCTGACCGAGTATCATCTCACGCTGATAATCCTCATTATAGATAAAGTAATAGAGCAATTCCTTTGCTTTAAGCAGGAACTTATTGAACAGAACGACGTTAGCAACGAGTGTCTCGGGCTTATCATGCTTTTCGTTGTTGATGAAGTTGGTTATATCCTCGGGAATATGATCTACAACAATATGCTCAACATCCTCTTTAGTGAACTTCAAGATACCCTCAAAGGTGTCGTAAGAGCAAATATAGTTACGTCCTATTGCGTTTTTGAGCGCCTTACCCCTATCCGAGATGCTTATTCTTCCGCCCTTATTGTCAAAAAGGCTTTGGGCAAGCTCTCTGAACGCCTCGACAAGCTTGCCGAGAGGCATACGTATAATAGCCTCCTTAGATTTTGTGGCAGCCTCAAAGAAAGCGTTTTCACAGATTTCTTTCTGTTGCTTTTTATCCATCAGATCAAGACTGATATTCTTGCTTAAAAACTCTGCTCTGAGCTCGTCCTTCGCCATCTGATATCCAATAATTCCCTCGTAAAAAGGTATGATATATCGGAAGGTCTTTTCAAGCACTTTATTTATCTTGAGCGCCTTTGACATAGCTGAATCCGAAGCGGCAATTATCTTGTCCAGGGTTTTTATCCTCATAGGCAAACTTTCAACGAAGTGCGCATCGTGCTTTTTTTCGTTGCTTTCAAGAATAGCAAGACCGTCTATGATGCTTTTCGCCATAAACGTCTTGTTTATAGAGTCAAGCGTCTTGATAAATGCCATATTATCGGTAGCATATTTCTTGACCATTCCGAGCTCCAAATCCTGAGCCTCTTCGTATTTTTCCTTTACGTCCATAGCGAAACCCGCCTTGTTATAACGGACCTCAAGGTTACGAAGTATCTTCTCAAAATAGAAGCCGTCAGAGTCCAGCAGAAACTCAAGAAGTTCAGAGGGGCCTTCCTCTATCATAAGTATAGTGAAAACGTTATCCCAGTTGATCTCGTTGAGATTTTTCTTGTATCCCAACTCAAATATATCGCTGTATTTCATGGAATAATGCTCGTATATCTTACGTCTCGTCTCCTTGGTGACCGTATCTGATACCGCAAGCGAAAGATTTTTGATATATTTAAAGCTTAAAGACGAAAGAGATTTTGCAAGTATGGATTTCGGAGCGCTGGTATGATTTTTCATTCCTGCGTTGCTGAGAAAATCACGAACCGACACATCAATATTCAATATCTCTGTTCCTGCAAACGTATAGTAGGTCAGTCTGCACTGATGATTTGCTGAAATCTCATACGAGGCCAAGTAAAAAAAATTGTCGTGCTCTCCCTTTTTGATCAGAAAATATGAGGGTATTACACAATCGTAAGGCTCAAATTCAAAGGAATAATATCCGTCCTCTCCCTCGATGAGCTTAACGTTGCGAAGTGCTGAAAGATTCTCAAAAAGTCCTACAAAATAGCTGAGAAGAACTTCGTCTCTCTGCTCGGAGCGCTTGATGCTTTGAAGCCACGTGCCTATAACATTGCGCAGTACAGGAATCTGAAGCCTGTTGCGATTTTCAAACACTCCTTTAAAATAGGATCTCTCTCCCATAGAAATAACGTCAAGTTGCATCTCGGTAAGAACGTATATAATGAGATCAAGTCCTACGTCCTCGCCGTTATATATGCACTCAAAAGCATCTATTACGCGCTTTGCGTTGGGTGTGTCGATACGGATCTTTTTGAAATCCCGATCATATTTATATTTTGCGAAAGCAAACATAAAAGTAAAGGTCATCATCTTGTAAATCACGCCGATACCCTTTATGTCTGAGCCCTCAACCTCGTCCATACCAAAGAGAAGCTCCTTAAGAACGGGGTCCTTTATCTTTGCGTTTACCTCTTTAGCATAAGAGGAAAAAGTTACGTTTTTAGCCATACCGTTAATCCTCTGCAAGTACGTTTGCAAGCTTCCTATAGCGTTTGGTAGCTTCCTTTTCATCAGCGGAAAGCTCGTCAGAAAGTCCTATTTTAAACAGCACTCCCTCTTTCCACTTGAAGCGCTCTACCTCATTAATGCCGAACAGCTCTTCAGATACGAAGTCCATACATACATCGTCGATAGCGAGGTCATCTACTCTTTCAGTGATATTGTTGATTGCCTTTGTACGCTGAGTCTCTCCGTCGATTTCCTTATCGGTGTTGGGAACTACCGTAGGAAGAAGCACGATTCTCTTCTCGGATGTCTTTTCAGCAAGCCTGTGAAGATAATTGAAAGTGCCTATACGAAACTGCATAGTGGGACGCATACAGCAAACGATATCGTTTGCTGCACCTGTGGAAAGCACCGCAGAGAACTGATCTCCTGCAGAACTGTCAATAACTACCGCCTTGACACCGTTTTTACGGCAGAAGCGGCTCAGCTTGTTGAATACGCCTTCCTTAGTTCCGTCCATCTGGTTGTTGTCAACTATTTTTCCATCGTCAACGCCTAAAAACATTACCGCCTCGTTTTCAACTCCCAAAATATCTCCTACGGGAGCGAACTTCTGATAAAATTCGTGATCTGCAAGGGATGCGGCGGGAGTCTCAGACCAGTTTTCCTCTCCCATAAGAAAACTCTTTACGTCATAGCGGTCTTTGAAGTGTACGTCAAGACCGAGAAGATAGGTCATACCAGCGCTATCAAGGTCCATGTCCAGAACGAGAATGGGCGCCGATGCCGACGCGTGAAAGCTCTGTACCAAATAAGGTAATGTATTGAGGGTTGTCGAGCTTCTTCCTGCACCACCCTTATAAGAGTAAAAAGTTATTGTTTTCATTTTCTACATCTCCTGAAGTCAATTTTTTGTAGCTATAATTTTAAAGATATCTGCCGACGACAGCTTCTTGTCATCGGGAAGATTTACATTGTTATATGCGATAAATTCAACGAACGCGCCAATAAGCTTTCCTATATCTGTATTGACCGCCTCTGCGAGAACGGTCTCGGAAATCTCGTTGGCTGCTTTAGCCTTAACTCTTATGTCATCAGCAAAATAACTCATCATAAGCTTCTCAAGGCTTGCCTTAAGCTGCTTCTGCTCGGGAGTAAAGGACTCTTCAATGTTTACCTTTTGCTTCTGCGGTGCGGTATTATACTGAATGATTTTATCGATTGACTCAATAAGCATTCCCATCGCACGCTCCTCGATCTTCTTGTCGATACGATGGTTTATAGCCGCCTCTATGGGATATTCCTTCTCCATATTCTTTCTCAGATCCGCAATATCCTTTCTGTGCGCGGATTCGAGATTTTTCTTGACCTTTTGCTCAATACGGGGCGTAATTTCCTCGGTTATTTCCTTTTTACGCTGTGTATCGGTTGTAGATTTGTCTGCGTAACTTCTCTCGTACTTATCGTAATAATCAAAGAAATCTGCAATAGACTCAAGATAACGCTCAGTAGAAAGAAGGTCGTATTTTCTCTTATCCCACAGCCAATCGTTCTTGCCGTCCATCTGAGCATCAAGCATCATATCGAAGAATTCTCTCATCTGCTGCTGCGGGAACTCAAGGATATAATAAGCAATAAGGTTGTTAGCCTTAACAAGCATAGGCAGGAAGGGCGATGCCTGAATGGTCTCCTCGTTAAGAAGCTTTCCAAAATCCTTTATGGTCTCATGCGGCTGATCAAAGGCAATGATATGTCTGTCAACAATACTTTCCTTGCCACTCGTTCTAAGCTCATCGTAGAAGTTCTGAATCAGCTGGAGTGCGAGGCTCATAGAGTTGATTATCTCCTCACTCTCAGCCTCGTTTCTGCTATTGGTATACGAGTAGAACAGAATAAAGATTACGTAAAGCGTATTGAAAAGGACAGAGGAACGGCTAGAGTTCAGAATCTCGTCCTTGGTAATTACCTTGAAATTAGGACTGAAGTTGTCACTAAAGAAATCACTCTTAAGAACGTTTCTGAATAGTGACCAAGCTCTGTCACCGATCTTGAAGCAAAGCTCTCTATATCTGTTTGTAAGCTTATCATCATCGTTAAGTATATCCATTCCCTTGATCGCATTGATAGCATCTATCAGCTCTTCATCGGGACCGAGATCACCACCGTTAAGAATATTATCGTCAAAGTCCGCGAATGCCTCGACAACTGAGTAAGTGAAAAACAGTGAAGGTTCAGTACATCCGTTGGCGTATCCCCATCCGAGAGGCTGCTCCTCTGTTCCTACTACGTTCTGCACGAAGAATTTGATGATCAATCTGATGTGCTTGAAGATCTGAGCCATCTCCTCCTCAGTGAATTCCATTTCTCCTCGTCTTTGCGCAGTTCTGGCAGAAACTAACAACGAAAGTGCCCATGTCATAGCACCTACATAATTATTGCTCTTGTCAACGAACAGCTCGTTATTGACCTCGGGATCAAGAATGGGGTTAAGATCGTAGCAGTCCCCGTTATCCTTAAGATATTTCAGAACGTACAAAACACATGCCTTGGTTTGTGCCTTCTGCTGCTCGGAAAGCTCTACTCCGTAGCGGTTCATAAGCGTGAACATAGCATTTGCACCGTAAAGCTGACCTATAAGGCCAACCTCTTTGTTACGGGATGACAGATAGAATCCTTCCGTGGAGTTGCCCAGAGCATCTACTCCGTCCATTTTTCCTTCAAGAGATGCCAAAACCTTTTTTCCGATCTCCTTACGGTCTACGTACAAACGGAAGGTCTCGTCTTGGTCCTTGATAAGAAATTTAAATTTTGCGGGTAATTCTCTCATTTTCATAGCGTTTTCTTCTCCTTAATATTAAATCGTCGTTATTTTATTTAATAATTTTTAGTTATACAATGCAATCCGCCACCGCCGAGAACTATCTCTCTCGAGGAAAAGACTATGATCTTACGATCTCCAAACACTTTTTGAAAAATCGATAGTGCCTCTGAATCAGCAGAATCGTTAAATGACGGTATTATCACCGCACCATTAGTAAAAATAAAGTTGATATAGCTGGGCTGTATGATCTCTCCGATCGCACGCGCTTTGCTGCCCGATACCGTTTCAAGACCTACGCTGTCCTCTGCAGTGCGCTCAAATGTGCTCGGCAATGGAACCCTTACGATATCGAACTGCTCGCCCTTTGCTCCGCACTCTCTTTCAAGAACATTCAATGCGCGGCGCACAATATCGTATTGAGGGCTTGTCGGATCATCAGTCCAGGCAAGAAGCAAGGTTTTTTCATCGGCAAAGGCACATAGATTGTCAATATGCCCGCCTGTTTCATCAAATGCCAGTCCCTCATCGATCCAGATCACCTTTTCGATGCCTAGTGCTTGCTTTAACAGCTCTTCTGCCGCATCAGAGTCAATTCCTGGATTGCGATTTTCGTTGCATACTGTTGCCTTGATACAGATGAGAGTTCCATTGCCGTTTGAAAGAAGATTTCCGCCCTCCAAAGTCAAAGGACAATCTGACAGCGGCTTGTTCAGAAGCTCGCTCATCTGCACGGGGACCGTCTCGTCATATGCCCAATCACTGTAAAGACCATCTTCGCCGCCCCACGCATTAAATCCGAATCTTATCAATCGGTCATTAAGAGGCACCGCACCGCTGTCACGAATCCAGACATCGTTATAAAGCATAGTGCTCACTCTTGCCTTGCCGCAACTATTCTGTATTATTTTTTTATCCATCTCAGGTAACACTCCGAGAACCACAGGCTCGTGCTCCGCGATCAAACGAGCCAGCGATAAGATAACAGCCGCTATAGGTTCCGCATTTTTGCGCCATACGTCAGCCCGGAACGGATGTAGCAAAAAGGTTCCCTCGTGAAAATTAAAATCAGCTTTCATCTTTCCTCCGCATAAACAAGATGAAGATTCGCAATACAGTTTCACAGTTATCATTCTTGCTATTTGTACATAAATCACTTATTTTTACAAATATTATATCACTTTTTTGGAGCTTTTTCAAGGCAATAATGCAAATTTATACGTTTTTCAACACATTTTTTTACTTGATTTTATAAAATAAGCTTTTTATTCATTAAAACGCGGTATTATATCACCGAACACAAAAAGAAATCCGAACCCTTCGCCTATCGGCTTTGGGTTCGGATTTCCACTGTTTGGTGCGGGTAAGAGGACTTGAACTCTCCACGAGCACCCTCCAAAGATTGCGAGAAGGGGAAAGCGATTTCGGTGCTCCGGCGTTTTCTTACGCTCTTGAAGAGCGCATTTCGCAGGCGAAACCGAAAACGCGGTGGGATTCGGCGTGACCAATCACCAACACGAAAAAAAGCAGGACACCGATTGGTGTCCTGCTTTTTTTGGTGCGGGTAAGAGGACTTGAACCTCCACGAAGTTGCCCCCACTAGAACCTGAATCTAGCGCGTCTGCCAATTCCGCCATACCCGCA
>JAFVTO010000015.1 GCA_017503165.1 Clostridia bacterium
AGTTCTTCTGTCAGCCTGGTATCACTTCCGAGAACCAAGCTATCTATGGAAACATCGAAATGCTTTGCGATATTGGTAATATTCTCAATATCCGGAATGCTTGCACCGCTTTCCCATTTCTGTACCGCCTGGCGCGATACTCCCAGCACACCTGCCAGCTCATCCTGTGTCATTTCTGCATCAAGCCTGACCTTTCGGATCATAGTAGCGGTCACCATAAATGTTATCCTCCAATCAAATATAATCTGCTGCAAAAGATATCATCTGCTTCTTCACACCCTTATGTGGTGATTATAACATGAAAAAAACGGATTTGTCAATCACCTTCGGTATAATTTTTTTGCAACCGCAGGTTGCGTAGCTTACGATAACGTGAAAATACTTGCGCCGATGGCTGTCGCTGCGGCGATGTATTAATTTGGATAACGGCGAAAAAACAAGCCTCTACTTAGCGCAGACTTAGCGCAGACTTATTGACAAACCGCCAAAAAAATGCTATTCTATATCCGAAGTCAACCAAAAGGAGTTATACGGTATGAAAATTGCAATCGAAAAGAAATATCTGACCTTTCCGATCAATACGTCAGTTTCTCAGAAAAGGATACTGTTCAGGGATGACTCCGGGGAGCTTGTGTTCGATCTTGAAGCAAAGCTTGATGCTATTTCACCGAATTTCACCGCGTATATTGATGTCAGCCACTTCAAGGGAATGACACTTAACATCACTTCGGAACCGGATATGAATTACGAGGTGGGGGCCACCGACGTTTATATTTCAGATGATGTATACAAAGAGCCTATACGCCCCCGTGTGCATTTTTCGGTAAAGAACGGATGGAACAACGATCCGAACGGTCTGATAAAAATGAACGGAAAATACCATATGTTCTTTCAGTACAACCCCTGCTCGGCAGAATGGGGAAATATGCATTGGGGACACGCAGTAAGCCAAGATCTTATCCACTGGAGAGAGCTTGACTGTGCACTTTTTCCGGATCGGTTCGGAACAATGTATTCCGGCTCCGCAATCGAGGATAATAAAGCTGTCTGCCCACTTGGATGCGGCAATTCTTCAAAAATGCTGCTGTATTACACCGCGGCGGGAAATACAGGAAGAATGTCTGCAGGTGAAAAATTCACTCAACGTCTTGCATATTCAGAGGACGGCATTCACTTTAAAAAATACGATGTTGCGCCAATGATACCACACATTGAGGGCGGAAATCGAGATCCGAAGGTAGTGTGGGTAGATGAGCTGAGCTGCTATATACTTGCGCTGTATCTGGATGGGAACCGCTTCACCATGTACCGATCCGACGATCTTCTGAATTGGGAGCATTTCCAGGACTTCACTATCCCCTCCGATCGGGAATGTCCGGATATATATCCATTGCATTGCGAAAAAGAAAAGCTTTGGGTGATTTCCGCTGCCTCTGACTACTATATAGTAGGAAAATTCTGCAACGGGAGATTTATCACACTGTGCAACGAAAAGAGACTTAGCTATAATTCAGTAAATTACGCCGCCCAAAGCTTCTCCGGGCTGGAGGGCGGACGCGCCGTAAGAGTATATTGGCACAGAACCCACTTCCCCTCCCCAAAGGTTACTCAGCAGATGAGCATTCCGGTTGAAATGTCCCTAAGGCGCGAACTCAACGGATACCACCTATTCGCCTTACCGATAAAGGAGTTGGAATGTCTGCGCGACCGTTGCGAAAGGTATGATGGCATAACACTTTCTCAGCCTGTCCGCATAGATACCAAAATCTCTCCCCTTGATATTACGATCAACGCCGAATACGCAGAAAACGCGGTAATTCACCTAAATATCTTCGGCACAGCCGTAACTATCGACACCAAAAACAACTGTGTCAGACTGATGAAAAGCAAAATGCCTCTTTCCATGAAAAAGGATTCCGTCAAACTTCGCGTGATAGTCGACGTTTGCACCATTGAGCTTTACGCCGATGACGGAAGATACTTAATGACAGAGCAAAGTATCGCGGACCCCAACCTTCCGTATCTGATGCTGTCGGCAGATAAGCCGGTAAACATAACCAGCTTTGAGGTATATACGTTAAGGTCGGCATATTAATATCAGATCTTGGGTGTAGGCATCTGAGCAAAACTCGTAGGATTTCGCAGTATTTTTCCGCCAAAAATCTGTCAGATGAGGTGGAATAGCATGATTAAAAAGGCTGAGTCATTCCGTGCAGAAGCAACGCACATTGCATTGTCTGCATCTAAATGACTCAGCCTTTTCACATCCGTTTCAGTAGCAGATGTTATTCTTACGCATTAAAGACAAGGCGAACAACCGAATGAGGCGGCAGGGTGATGGAGGGAAGCCCGGTTTCAAAGGACTCTGAATGGATGAGGTCGGGATGGTCAAAGGAATTAAAGCTTCTCACGTCCTCTGCAGTCACTATATCCGACATGGTTATCCTCATGCCCGCTATCTCATCGGAAACCTTGATTACAGCGGAACTGTAAAGCGAGCGGTTAGCCGCAGTAAGAGTAACCCGACTGCCGTCCTCGCTTACGGTTGCCACCGCGTCAATGGTGTCATCCGCTACGAATGCATCCTCAAGGAGATACTGCTCTATATGCTCGCGG
>JAFVTO010000150.1 GCA_017503165.1 Clostridia bacterium
CCTATTTGGCGTGACGGCTTTTTTATTGCTCTTGGCGAAGCAAAACCGCCGTCAAACTCCGACGTCGGTTTCCCTCGCCTCGCGGCGCTGTTCTTTTTTATTGTTTGGCTTCGCCTCTCCAACTGTATCGAAAGGGTTGTTTTATCTTCTGTAGCGCGCGAGTAAACTTAGTTTGTATCAATAAGAAGGGTTTATCTTCTGTAGCGCGAGGTTCGTGAGAAATTCGGCTCAATGAGGATTGCCTTATCTGTCTTGAAGCGCGGTTCGTATTCTCTGTTTCGGTGCGCGGTCAGGTTTGCTCCGTATCGAAAAGAATGTTTTTTCTCTTATAGTTGGCGGCATTGGTTGATCAGTTCTCTCAAAAAGCGCAATGCAGAGCATTGAGATCTCCTCAGCCTCCCTATCGACGTTTGCCCTCATCAAAGACGTTATTCAGCTCCGCTGAAATGGCATTGGGATATGACATATCGTTTATACATCTATCCGATGGCTATACTTGACAAAACACTCTCCTTATGATATAATAAACAACGGCAATGAGCGGATGTGACTGCGGAAGGGGGCATGGGGCTTTGGGTGTGAAATATTTGATCATCGGAACGTTGCTTTTGGGTACCACGTTGCTTTTCGGCGGTCTTTTCTCCCATCTCAGACTGCCGTCTCCACGGTGCCGACGGATAAACGGTACCTGCATCGGCGTTTCGTTTTATCCGACGGTTACAGGCAGCTTTGCGCTCATTTTGTTCGGCGGCGGTGCAATATTCGGATTTATCGACGGATATTTGCCCGGGGCGTTGCTCTTCGCTTGGTTGGCTCTTTGGGGCGGAGTGCTTGTCTGGCGCGGCATTGCCTGCCTTACAGTATACAATACTGAGGATGCGGAAAGCTTTTATACAAGAGATTTCTTTTTTCGGTTGCGAAAGCACAGTTATTCAGACATATCCGGCTTTCGCAGAAAAAAGGGAGGCGTTGAATTGAGGCTTGGAGCGCGACGTGTGGCAATTTGCGACAGCAGCTCCGATGGCACTTCGTTTCTCAGGATAGCCGAAGAGCGGTATTCCGCTCTTCACGGAAAGCCGAAATACTCAGAGCCATCGGACGTATTACATCGGGCATTTCCGGCTCTTAAGGATCCCATTAAGGTCTGTATCGCCTTTCCCTCGGTGTTGCTCTGTATATGGTTAGTGTATTTTATTCTGCTGGGTGCCCAGACTCCGGACAGTTCCGCAGAGACGGTGACAGCACGCGTGGACTTTTCCGGGTATTATGAAGCGGGCGGTGCCTTGTTTCTCGCTAAGAGCGAGGGCTCGACCAACTACCCTTACGTTATCTACGGCTACCGACAGCGAATGAATTCCACCGATGAATTTTTATCTCTCATAAACGGAGAGAATATTCTTCTGGTGGAGTATATAGAAAAGCAGAACTACAAAGTGATCGTCAGTATAGGCGACGGCATGGGAAGCCGGTATCTTTCGCGCACAGAATCGGTAAATAGCCAAGCCGCCTCGCGGCTGAATGATGCTTTGCTTGTCATTTCTGTAATCTGGACAGCCTATACCGTACTCTTCCTTTGCCTTGCGCGGTTTGCGCACAAATGTCCGAGGATAGCGCGAACGGTCACCCTCGGAGCGGTAAAAGCAAGAAAAACTATTGTAAAAGCTAAAGTAAAAACCAAATGAAATTAATTAAAAGGGATTTTCTGTAAACATGAAAAACGGGCTTAAAAAATTCATTTCTCAGCTGCTCTGCGTCTCCTTTTTGTTGGGAGCGTCGGCAATGACTCTTTCCTCCTGCGGAGGCAAGGACGAGCTTGGCAACAAATACATGGACGTGATCGAGGACAAGGCGGCGGCAATTGAGCTGGTTGGATCCGGAAAGGCGGAAAGCGATCTTATATCCGATATTGAATACGAGATCGCGCTTATGGTACACAGTGAGTACGGTGAGGAAAGCTACGATCTGGGTATTAAAAACGCATTTTCCGCTACCGGCAGAAACACGGATGATACCGAGGTGTTCTGCTCCAAGACCTATTACGGAACTCAAGGCAACGAGACCTCGATTTATTACCGCTACGACGGACATTTGTATTTTGATTACTGCAATACGCTTATGCGTACCGCTATGAGTGAGCAGGAGTTTTACAGCTATCTGAGCACTACCGCGCGGACGGCAGACACCGACTTCTTTAAGACTGCGGGCTTTTCCGAGGGACGCATATACGAGTACAGCAACGGGACCCGCGCCGCGGTGTTCACTCAGCCTACAGAAGAGCTAAAGGAAAAGATAGCGGTATTTCTCGGGCTTTCGGGCGGCTCCTACGTTTACAATTTTTCCGATGTGTTTTTGCGCTTTGACGTTACAAAAGGAGGCAGTATTTTAAAATGTACGCTGGATTTCAATATTGATTATCACGAAACCCTCAGCCCCCAGAACGTGGTTACCTATGACGGTAATTTCGGGTGCATTGTGACCGCGACGGGCAACGGCGTCAACGTAAGAACCCCCCAGAACGGTGTTGAATACACCACCGTTTCGGACTTCAAGAAGCTACAGCTGATATTTGACGGCTACAAGAATCTGGCTGCTCTCAAGGACCTCTCCTTCAAGCACTACAGAAAGATCAGAAACGAGGACGTTTCGGGCAATCTCTACTCTCTTGAAACCGAGGCGAATTTCACACAGACCTACCGGGATGAGGTCTACAACTACGGTAGCATCGACGTGGAAAAAGGCTCTACTCCCAAGGGAGATACCGTCTCCTCCGTGGGCGTATTTGTTGGCTCTGACGGAAAGTATCACTACCGCGATATAGAAAACCGCGACCACTCCGACGACAATCCCATGTCGGTGGATGAATGGTTTGGCGGATTTGCCGCTACCGTGACAGAGGAACTGTTTTTCGAAGAAGATATCACCAAGATCACCGTAACGGAGGAAGGGGATATTATCACCTTCACCTACGAATATAGCGACGACTCGCTGGAAAGCTATGCCACCTATCTTCTGGACGCTTTTTCCGAGGAGCAGGGCAATCTTTCCATCAGCGGTCAGCGTATTACCACTCAGCGGAACAAGGGCACGGTAAAGGTAAGAATGTCCGACGGCTGTCTGATCTACCACTCCGTGGAATTTGAGGCGCTTATCGGTTATTCCGTCAAGGTCAGCGGCGACTATGTTCTGACCGTAACCGCCACGGGCGATGACGTTGAGGTTCTTGATCTCGACGACTGGGCAAGACACGAAATGAGATTCAATTGATGCGGCAGTTCTCCGCAAAACAAATAAAAACGCAATTTTTAAGGGTGATTAGCGTGAAAGATAATGCTCGGTGAAAAACGAACTACAGATACTTTCACGTCGCTCTTTGCGCCCTTCGGCGCGCAGGGCAAAAGAAAGGCATGGTAATACAATGACTGACAGTGCAAGACGGCGTTTGGCAAGACAAATTTCGCTTATCGGAGAGAAAGCTACCGAAAGGCTTATCTCCTCTTCGGTGCTGATAGCGGGCATCGGAGGAGTGGGAGGACACGCCGCCGATGCTATCGCAAGAATGGGCGTCGGTCGGATAGTTCTGGTGGATAACGACACTGTTTCCGAAAGCAACATAAACAGACAGATGATCGCTACCTACGGCACGGTCGGCAGGCTTAAGACCGAGGTGATGGCGGAGCGGATACGCGCCATAAATCCCGATTGCGATGTTCTGTCCCTTCCCCTGTTCATCACAAAGGAAAACGCCTCGCTTATCTTAGCTGAAAGCGGAGCGGATGCGATAATAGACGCGGTGGATAACGTCAGCGCCAAGATAGCCATGGCGGTTGCCGCCAAGGAGCAGGGACGATATATCTTTGCTTCTATGGGAACCGGAAATAAGATCAACAGTGCGGGCTTTTGCGTCGCGGATATTTATTCAACCTCGGGTTGCGGTCTGGCTCGCGTTATGCGACGGGAGCTTAAAAAGAGGGGGATCGAGTCGCTGGATGTGGTGTATAGCCGGGAGCATTTCGACACGCAGTCAAGGCAAGCCGCTGAGGATGGCGCCCGTGTCCCCGCCTCCATTGCTTATATGCCCGCGATCGCCGGACTTATTGCAGCGGAGCAGGTGGCAAAGCACCTGATCTCAAAGGTATCGGAGCAGTAACGGCAGTAAAAGCGCCAAATAGCCGTATTCGCGCGGCAAAAACCGATTATATGCAAAAGCACGTTGAACGCTGTGTATAGTACAGATACACAAATACGGTAAATACGCAGATAAGCAAATACGGTAAATACGGTAAATACGGCATTATAGCTTAACACTGCGAGCACTTTGAATAAACGCAAATATACCGACAGGGAGCCACGGGCATCCGTCGGCAAGCGAAAGGGATGAAGGGTATGGGCGAGCGAGCCGCCGAGAAACGCGGAAAAAGGATAACACAGGCAACTCTGAATCCCTATCCTAATTCCGACAGCAACAAAAGATACTATACAATGGACTATTTTCTCCGAAAGAGGTTTGGCAAGAAGGTCTGCAAGATACCTCTGGACGGTGGATTCACCTGTCCAAACCGTGACGGTACAAAGGGATACGGCGGCTGCTCCTTCTGCTCCGCCCGCGGTAGCGGTGATTTTGCCGCGACAGGCTCCGTGACTGAGCAGATAAAGCTCGGAGCGGAAATGATGCATCGCAAATGGAAGGATGCGCTGATAATTCCCTATTTCCAATCGTTTACCAACACCTACGCGCCGCTTTCGGAATTGAAGGCTCAGTTTGAGGAAGCACTTTCCTACCCCGGTGTTATGGGATTATGCGTGGCAACTCGCGCAGATTGCATTACGGATGACTGCGCGGAGTATCTGCATGAGCTATCAGAGCGCACCTTTTTAATGCTTGAGCTTGGGCTTCAGACGGCAAACGACAGTACTGCGCGCCGCATCAACCGATGCCATTCTCTTGCGGACTTTATACAAGGTTACCGGAAGGTCAGGGATCTCTTTGTCTGTATTCACATGATAAACGGACTTCCCGGAGAGAGCTACGGCGATATGCTGGAAACGGCAAGTGCGGTGGCTGAACTTAAGCCTGCGGCAGTGAAGATCCACCTTTTGCACATTCTTCGCGGAACCGCTCTGGAAAAGGAGTTTTGGGAGGGTGGATTTGAGGCGATGACACTTAATGACTATGTGAACACCGTGTGCGACCAGCTTGAAATTCTGCCTGCCGATACCGTCATTGAGCGCGTTACCGGAGACGGAGCAGAGGCATCGCTTATTGCCCCGATGTGGAGCAAAAAGAAGCTGGTGGTTCAGAACGAGATAGATAAGGAGCTTTTGCGCAGAGGATCTTATCAGGGAATCAAACGCAAATAAGGAACCGGATGCGGGCAGAGGATCTTATCAGGGAATTAAACGCAAATAAGGAACCGGATGCGAACCGGGTAGAGACGTGTGTGTCCGTGTGTTCCGAAACGTAAATCACAGCCTTTGGCAAAACAAAAGACCGCTACTCCACACGGGAAACGCGGTCTGTTGTTTTGGCGCTGTCCACTCCCTTTTATCTTCGCCGCGCTCTCCGTCAGAGCTTCGGCAGATGCTTTATGGGATTGACCTGTACGCCGTTTTTTCTGATCTCGAAATGAAGATGCGGCCCGGTCACCCTACCTGTGGCGCCGCTTTTAGCAATCAGCTGTCCCTTGTAAACACGGTCTCCTTTTTTGACGGAATAGGAGCTCAGATGGGCATAGTAGGTGACGTCTCCGTTGTCATGCTGGATCTTTATCAGCTTTCCGTAGCCGCTTGCCGTTCCGACGAAGATCACCTTTCCTCCGTCCGATGCGTATATGGAGGTTCCGACAGCGGCGCGAAGGTCGATGCCGTAATGGTATCCCCGAACGCCGTTTATAGTTCTCCATCCGTAATACGACGTTATATATACGCTCTTGGTGGGCCAGGCGTAGGAGCCTGTGGAGGCGGTGGATTTCTTGGTTCCCACCAGAATGACCTCATTGGTCGGGGCGGTCAGCGTTTTTTCCTCGGTCAGCTCTCTGGACGATTCCTCCGTTCCTGTGTAGGTAACGGTGTAGGTTCTTTGCTTTTCGCCCTTCTTGCCTGCGGTCTGCACCTTCCTTGTGCCCTCGTAATAAGAGGCGGAATTCTTATATACCGTCTCAAACGCGATCGGAACGGTCTCTTTCGCGGTGACTGCGTAGGTTATCCGCACGCCGCTGGCTCCAAGCCTTTGCAGTGCGCCGTCCGCATCGGTCACGTCCTCGCTTTTACATTTTGTCAGCATAAGATCGAAGGAGCTTTTGATCTCCACCGAATCAAAGCTTTTGCCGTTTTCGCTAAGATATTTTTTGTGCTCGGCAATCAGATGCTCCGTCAATGCCTTGATATCGCTTTCATTCTCTATGTACGCGATGGGATTGCCGTCAACGGTGAGAAGATAGCCCTCGCGCTCTGTGCTTTCCGGCTCGCGTTCCTCTTCTCCGTTGACCGACCCGGAGCCGGGAGAGCTTCCGACAGTATCCTTTCCCGGCGGCTCAGCACAGGCTGACAGCGCGGCAAATCCCGATAATAACCCGATGATCACCATCGCCGTAATAATGCTTTTTTTATTCATTCTTACCTTTATTCCTTTCTTGTACCTAAGGTTTAAATGCTTGTCCCCGGCTCTGCAGCGCCTCGGACCTTTTAATTATAACAGACGGAAAAAGCGATTTCAAGCAGATCTCGGAATTACATATAATTGGCGTAAATATCAGGAAAAATATCCGTCTCACGGCACAAATGATGCGGTAGATCACGGCTTTTTTGCGACAAAAGCTCCAAATTGACGGATGCTTCCGCCGCTGGCTCCCGACGGCTGAAAAAAGGAATGCTGTATGACATAACTTAACCTCGGGGGCGCGTTGCTTGAGGTTATCCGGACACAAGCAGGACCGGCGATCCCTTCGGAAGCACACGCAAGCTGACGTATCGGACAGAAAGGAATTTTTGATAGCGTGAAAGGTGTTGCGCGGCTGAATAGTAAACCTCAGATACTTTCACGTCGCTCTTTGCGCCCTTCGGTGCGCAGAGCCGAACAAAAGGGATGGGATTAGCGTGAAAGGTATTGCGCGGCTGAAAAGTAAATCTCCGATACTTTCACGTCGCTCTTTGCGCCCTTCGGTGCGCAGAGCCGAACAAAAAGGATGGGATTAGCGTGAAAGGTATTGCGCGGCTGAATAGTAAACCTCAGATACTTTCACGTCGCTCTTTGCGCCCTTCGGTGCGCAGAGCCGAACAAAA
>JAFVTO010000151.1 GCA_017503165.1 Clostridia bacterium
GTGGTAGGACAGATGAGGAATAATTTCTCACAGACAGATGAGAAATAATTTCTCACAAGCTCTTGACATTATGCCGTTTTTGTGGTACAATACTATCGTAGGTAGCGTGGAAGCACTAAGCTTCAATGAATGGGCGGGATTTTCCTTAGCCCGTGGGTCGCTACCTTTTATTTTTTGTGATATTTCCAAGGTAGTTTATTACCAAAGTATTTTTTCTCATCATTACGAACCCGTTTAGCTATATACATTGGCTTAGGATCTCCCGGCTTAGGATTAGGAATAACTTTTTCATTCAAATGCCTACCATCCCGTTCACCATGCATTACTTTACGATATTTATAGTGGTCTTTTTCATTAACTTTCATTTCTCCGACAATTAAAGCCGGATGTCCGGATTTCTTATAATATCGAAAGTGAGGAAATAACTCCCGAAAAACACTTGTTTTTTTCTTTCCCATATTTTCCTATCCGAGCAGCTCAGACTGCTCTTTTTTATTTGCTTTACGGTTGACTCTTTTGTCGCAGCACATCTATCGGAGAACAGTATGCGGATATGGTAAGCTGATTGCTTAAATGCAGGTACTTCTTCACCATGTCGAGCGTAGTATGACCGAGGATCCGCTGCAACGTGTAAACGTCTCCACCGTTCCCAAGATATTTTGTTGCAAACGTATGCCGTAGGAGATGTGGATGCAAACGTGGAATACCGGAACGCTCCTTCAGACGTCGGAACACGTCCTTGAGGGTGGTATCAATCATAGGCTCACCGTCAACGGTTACGAAAAACGACGCAATCGGCGGACACCATGATTTCCGGGCATCATCGTAAGCTCTGAGCGTCCGGGCGGTGAAGTCTCCGAAAGGAACGATCCGCTGCTTGTCACCCTTGCCGGTAACAATCAGGTATCGCTCATCAAGATGCACGTGCTTACGCTCAAGCGTGACGATCTCGTGCAGTCTGAGTCCGGAGTCAACCATCAACGTGCAGACGGTGTAATCCCGGAGCCCGTTAAAGGTAGACGGTCCGTTTTTATTTTTCGACATCGACAGATTATGACACTGTTTTCAAATCCCATCGCATATAATTATAATCACAGTAAAACACGGGACTAAAAAGAAAATCTCAGAAGTGAAAGGAAAAAAACAATGAACGTGCTGACCGCTATATATAACTACTCAGACGGCATACTTACCGTCAAGCTGAACGGCGAGATAGATCACCATTCAGTCCGCGATATAAGAGTGGAAATAGACCGCCAGATCTGCTTTTACCGCGCCCGCGAGGTACTTTTAGACCTGGAAGCGGTCAGCTTTATGGATAGCTCGGGTTTAGGTCTGATCTTAGGGAGATACACGCGCGTAAAGGAAAACGGCGGAACGCTCAAGGTTCAAAACCCCGGTGCCGCCGCTCAAAGGGTGCTTCGCCTTGCGGGAACGGATAAAATAATCCCGGTTGTATTCAACCGGGACGAACACAACAGCTGACACACCGTATATTCAGACAGACGTTTTTAAAAAGACCAGATCAAGAAAGGAACCAACCTGAAATGAAAAAGAAACTTGTAAATCAGACTGATTTTTCCTTCCTCGCCAGATCCGTAAACGAAAGCTTCGCCAGATATGCGGTGGCATCATTCTGCACTCAGCTGGATCCCACACTGGACGAGCTGTCGGATCTCCGAACGGCGGTGTCAGAAGCGGTAACCAACGCCATAATCCACGGCTACCGTGGACAGAGCCACGGCACAGTATACATAACGGTAAAGCTGTTCAGCGACCGCAGTATCATCATCAGGATAAGAGATAAGGGTTGCGGAATTCCGGACATTCGCCGCGCGATGACCCCTCTTTTCACCACAGATCCCGACGGTGAGCGTGGCGGAATGGGTTTTTCCATTATGGAAAGCTTCACCGACGACCTCACCGTTCGTTCCTTTATCGGTAAGGGAACTACGGTTATTATGGAAAAGCGGCTGAGTAACTGAGATCGTAACCTCCAAGGAACATTCCCCTTGACACCGCCGAGCCATCCCAAATACTGAGATCTGCTGAAAGGAGAATACATCATGTCTGAAAAACAGGGCGAGCTTAACCGTGATCTACTGCTCCGACTGCGTGAAGGCGACAACTCCGCCCTTGACGAGCTTATCAATCTCAACATGGGGCTGGTCAGAAGGATCGCCGTGCACTTCGTTTCCCCCTCGACCGAGCTGGACGACCTGATGCAGATAGGAGTAATCGGCATGATAAAGGCCGCAAGAAGCTTTGATTTCTCCTTTGAAACAGTATTCTCCACCTATGCCGTACCTATGATCACCGGTGAGATACGGCGTTTTCTGCGGGATGACGGAGCAATAAAGGTAGGCCGCGAGATAAAAGCGCGGGGAGCCAGGATCCTTGCGTGCAGAGAGGCATTTATCCAGCAGCACAGCCGTGAGCCGAGAATATCCGAAATTGCGGCTCTGCTTTCCGTCAGTGAGCAGGACGTTATATCCGCTATGGAAGCCACCGCCGCAGTCTGCTCACTTAATGACTCCGTCATCGGAGATGACGATTCCCTCACACTCGAGGGCACCATTCCCGACAAAGAAAACCTTTTGGAGGACCTGACCGACCGTCTTGCACTTTCAGAGGCGATCCGCTCACTTCCGCCACTGTGGAGAGAGATAGTGGTGCTTCGGTACTACCGCAACCTTTCCCAATCCGAAACCGGCAAGCAGCTTGGGCTTACCCAGGTAAAGATCTCACGGGAGGAGCAAAAAATCCTTTCCACTCTCCGCGCCGTATTAGCATAAACTCAATTTTTCTATTTCCGGTGTTTTGCCACAGAAAGCTATCACCAAAGTATCAAAAAATACCGCTCACAACATCGCAAAAGGATAGTTGGAGCGGTATTTTATTATACCTGATAATCAATTTACAGTATGCTCCGGGACATTAACCAAGCCGGAAATGCACATACTACTCCAGCTCATTCAGCATTTTCAGCATATCCGTAAAGTTTCCTCGCTTACCCGGATAAGAATACCCTTCGCAAGGAATAAGACAGTCTGTAACCAAAAAGCAATCTATTCCCGCCTCGCTTGCCGCCTTAGCATCCTCGCGCTCATCGTTACCTATCATAATACATTCAGATGGCAAAACACCGATTACTTCACAAATATCAAGATAGTACTTGGGATTTGGCTTACAGTATTTCTGATTTTCATAAGCGGTTATAAAATCAAAATCAGATGCCTTCAAGCCTACCCAACCGAGCCGACTCTCCTGGCCAACTCCGGGAAATACAGGATTTGATGCAAGAACTACCCTTCTCCTTCCGTCTCCGCGCGCAGCCTTGACCGCCTCGATAGCCAGAGGATTATCTCCGCAGACTGCCTTGGCAAGATTAAATGTATCGGTATAAAACGAGTCGCACATACCCTCGATCTCAGCGCATTTTTCACTGTCCAAGCTGGTACAAAGTGCGAAATTATCCCAGAACACGCGATCGTTCGGTCTGCTTCCGTCGTTCTTAACCATAGCCTTGGTTCCGAACCAGATTGCCTCCACCAGCTTTTCCGCCGTGATATATCCGGTTGGGACCACCACCTTGCAAAGCTCTCCGAAATAACACTTCATGAACCGCCCCTGATCCATAGGTAAAAGCGTTCCGTCCAAATCAAAGAACACTGCTTTTATCTCTTTCATTCCACAAATCTCCGTAATTTACCCTAAGAAACAACATACCCACCGTCTTTTATCTGGTGGGTATGTGTGATTTATTCTTTACTGATCAGTCAGCCTTAACGGTGAAGTGACCGTCGGCATCGAACACGTATGCCTTGCCGTCGATCGTCGCAGTTTGGCTTACTACCAGCTTGTAATCCTTGGAGTAGTAGTCAGCATTTCCGTCACCGTCAGCATCTATCCATCCCAGAACAGCAAGTCCGCTCTGAGAGAAGAAGTACTTATTTCCGTCAACAGTCTGAAGACCGGTCTGAGCCACGCTCTCAACGAAATACATAAGGTTGGAGGCATCGTCGTAAACAAGACCGTTCAGCTTGGTGGTAAGCTTACCGTTAGAATCGAATACATAGGTTACGTCGCTGATCTTCTGCTCACCGGTAAGCATCTTGCCGTCCTTGGAGCTGAAGAAGTACATATCGCCACCAATGCTCTGCCATCCGAACTGACCGACACCCTCTACGAAGTAGTAGGTTCCCTCGGCAGTTTCATACTTGCCGCTGAAATCACTCTTGATCGCATAGCGAGTTTCTCCGTCTACGGTAACCTTATAGAACAGATACATCTTCTCATAAATAGCCGCGAATACGTCACCGTCTACAAACTCGCCATTCTTGGGCTCAGCCATGTAGCCATCCTTACCTCCGAAGTAGAAGGTATATCCGTCCAGCTCATACTCACGGGTAGCGAAGGTTATAGTTCCGTCCGCCTTGGTGTAGTAGTATCTGGTTCCCTCCTCGGTGGTAACCCAGCCCATAAGATCACGCTCAAACTTACCTTCTGCAGTGAAGCGTCCGAGCATATCCTCGCCGTTCTCGTCCTTTACCATAACATCGCCGACTGCCGCATAGGTAGTCTCGAAGAAATAGTACTTGCTGCCCTCAATGGTCTGCCAACCCTTCTGTGCAACACCTGATTTGAAGTAACGGATGGTCTGACCGTTGTTGAAGAAGCCGTTGTAAACTCCGACAAACACACCGTCCTTGGTGAATTCATAGAACACCTGAGTGTCTCCCTCGGTCACGTAGCTTCCGTTAACTGCAAGGTAACCGGTCTTAGTGTCGAAGTAGCACTTATCTTCCTTGCCATCACCGGTTACGTCCAGATTCATCCAACCGGTCTGCATTACGTCATTGATATAATAACGGGTACCGACCTTATCCTTTACAAGGCCGTTCTTAGTAACATCATCGTTAATGGAGCCGGAGGACTTGATGTAGCCGATTATACGCTCATAATAAAGGCTCATCTCGATGGTCTCGCGGTCGTAGTCCTTAAGGAACTGTTTGTAATCTCCGGTATACTGCTCGTCCTCGCAATAGTCCTTCCAGAGCTGCTCTGCCTTTTCATTGTATTCCTTCTCAGTGAGATTCAGAATAGGAAGCGCGTCGAGCATAGAATAAACTATAAGCTCCTGCTTGACCTGGGACTGAGCCACAGAGGCGAGGTAGCTGAAGAAGGTGGAAATGTTGCTGTATCCCATATAGGAAACAACGTATGAGGTAAGAGTGACACCGAGAGAAGCGGCGGATGCAGTGTAGCTTTCCACCATTTCGTCATAATACTTTCTCAGCTCCTTCTCGGGATACTTGACTATCTTGCAATCCTCATAGAACTTTTCCCAGAACAGATTCTTCTCGATGTTTTCTCTGATAGACTCTTCAAACTCAGCGACAGTCTTATAGTCGGTATAGGTCTCAACGTTTTTATCGTTGTATACGGGGTAAACACTGCGCTTGATGGAGTTAACGGTTACGGTAAACACAGCTTCCTTGCCGTTAAGCGCGCCCTGGGTGGTTCCCTCCGCGCCATAGTTTTCGGGGAAGGTCACTTTAACGTCAAGTGTCTCCCCTACTGCGGCACCGATAAGCCCGTCCTCAAAGCCGTCGATAAAGGTTCCGGAGCCGATGGTGAGATCGTAGCCCTTATCCTTACCGCCCTCAAATTCCTTACCGTCTACCTTGCCGACGTAGTCGATGTTAGCCACGTCACCCTTTTCAACGGCAATTCCTTCCTCTTTCTTTGAATAAGTCTTGGTCTCAACAGCATCCTTTGCCGCAGTTTCGAACTGACTCTTTATTTCTTCGCGGATGTCGGAAAGATCGATGGTGACACCGTTGTAATTGCCCAGCTTGATATACTCGTCGAACTTATAGTCATAGGGGCCCTTAGAGCAACCCGCAAACACTGTAACCAGCATACACATAGCCAGAACAAAAGATAATGCCTTGGTTTTCATGGTATGTATCCTTTCGTAAGATATAAATAGCTTCATCGGTCATTATAACACAACGGAGCAAAAAAATCAATAGCTTTTTTCAATTTTTATAAAAAAACGATATTTCTTTACAAACTGCTAATCATTTAGGTAACAAGTGGAATTTTTCCGTCACCTCACTTGCGGCAGAGAAAAATTCCTCTGTCAACGCCCGCACGGCAGCACCGCTCTCTGTACGGTTCAACTTATCCCTTGCTGCCGCGGCTCCGGGAAGCCCCTTCATATAGTACGCGATATGACATCTTGCCTCTCTTGCACCTATATGATCTCCCTTGAAGCCAAGCAGTAGCTCCAGATGGGAGAGCGCAGTATCTCTTATCTCGTCAAGCGTGGGAATAAGCGCTCCGCTCCCGTCAAGCGCTCTTATCACAGACTGAAAAAGCCATGGATTTCCCATAGCGCCCTGACCGATAGCTATCCCATCGCACCCCGTTTGCTCCAGCATTTCAACGGCATCTGCGGCTGTGTATATACCGCCGTTTGCCACAACGGGAACCTTTACTGCATTTTTCACGTCAGCTATCACCCGTCTGTTTACAGGTGGCGCGTATAACTGCTCGCGAGTCCTTCCGTGAACGCAGATCATAGCCGCGCCGTTCTGCTCGCAGGTCTGAGCAACATAGGCCGCGTTTACAGACCTGGCGTCCCAGCCGGCCCTGATTTTCACTGTGACCGGCAGCTTTATAGCCTCGGCTGTGCGCTTTACTATTTCACCTGCCAGCTTCGGATTCCGCATAAGTGCGCAGCCCTCGCCGTTTCCCGTGATCTTCGGCATTGGACAGCCCATATTGATATCAATAGCGGCTAACGTAGGATATTTACCCTCAAGCTCTGCGGCGGCATGTGCCATTATCATCGGATCATTTCCGAAAAGCTGGATCGAGAATGGCTCCTCGTCCGCAGAAAACTGTGATAACAGAGCAGTCTTTTTATCCTTATACCAAATGGCCTTGGCAGATATCATTTCGCTTACAGTAAGCTCTGCTCCCAGCCTCACCGCCAGAACGCGAAAGGCGCGGTCCGTAACTCCCGCCATCGGCGCCAGCATCAGACCGTGCGCAATTCTTTTATCACCAAGCATAAATCCCGCCATATCAGCAGTCTTCCTTTCCCGTACCGAGTACTCCGGACCGACTCTTACCCACCGACTTTTCACCGTTGGCGTAAAACAGTCACCGTAAGGAACGCGGCACCGCAAATAACCGGGCAGCACAAAGCTCACGCTCCACTCCCTAAAACTTATTCTATCAAGTCAGATAGCGTATCCGCCATCCACTCCCAGTATCTGACCCGTAACAAAGGAGGAACGCTCCGAGGCAAAAAAATCGATTGCGTTTATCACGTCGGTTGTCTCCCCCAGCCTTCCCACAGGAGTTTCATCCCGAAGCTCCGCCAATGCTTGGTGATCAAGACAGCTGTTCATTTCGGTTGATATAACGCCCGGCTCAATACAGTTGACGGTTATTCCTGACGGGCCAAGCTCTTTAGCCAAAGACATGGTAAAACCTCGCAATCCGGCCTTGGATGCCGAATAATGCACCTCGCATGAGGCACCGCATTTTCCCCACTTGGAGCCGATATTTATTATCCTCCCGTAGTGCGCCTTCAGCATTTCTACAACCGCGGCGCGAGTAACGTAAAACGCACCCGAAAGATTTGTATCAAGCATTTTTCTCCAATCATCATCCGTCAAGGTATCAAAAAGCTTTATCTGGGCTATCCCTGCGTTATTTATCAGAATATCAACGCCGCCAAGCACGGATATGCAACGCTCAGCCGCTCTTTGAGCATCCGCGGCATCGGATATATCACCCTTCACCGCAAAGGCGCCGGTTTCACGGCACAGCTTCTCTGCCGCCTCATCACTTGAACGGTATATAAACGCGACCGCGTCACCCTTAGCGGCAAAAAACCGCACTGCCGCCGCGCCTATTCCCCGCGCTCCGCCTGTTATCAGCACTCTGTTCATCTTTCTTCTAAACCCTTCTACCTTCAAGCTTGGAAACCTGAGCTTGCGCGATCTCCAAAAGAGCTGTCGGGCGCGTCTATACAAATGGTCGCAAGCTCAGCTCTGCGCCGTCGCATTATTTTATCATATCCCGTACTTTAAGAACTACTCCGCACCGCTCTGCTATCCCACGGCATATCTCAATATCCTCATCAGGAATGCTTTCGCGAACCACGCTGAACAAAACCGCAGGAACGTGCTCCTTTGCCTTTGAGGCAAAATCAAGCAGCCCCTCATAAGCCTCAAGCCCGAATTCGGGCGCGCACACCTTAACGTAATCCCGGGCATTTGCCGTGTTAAGGCTTATAGAAACTGTATCTATCACTCCCCTCATCAGCGGAGTAACATCCTTACCGTATATAAGATTGGCGTGGCCATTCGTGTTTATCCGTATCTTTACATCCGGGTAGCTCTGTTTTATTCTGATCGATGCCTCGATCACATCGTAAAACCTGACGGTAGGCTCACCGTAACCGCAAAAAACCATCTCAGAATATCTTGTAGGATCGGCGCGGACCACAGAGTCCACTATCTCATCCACGGTGGGCTCGCGCTCAAGCCACAATTCACCGTAAGTACCGTCTGCCACGCTCCTTACGCAAAAGGAGCAGGAATTGGTGCATCTGTTGGTAATGTTAACATACAGTCCGTTACCAACCTCATAAGCAATAACCATTTTAAATACCGAGCCTTTCTTATGCTCTGTGCGCCAAAGGGCGTACAGAGCGGCGTGAAAGTGTTCGCGGTTTATTATTCCTTCCACGCTGTCATAATATTATTTCCCAAGCTTTGGGAACACCGCTCTCGCGTTCTCAGCAGATATTCTGCGAACATCGTCCGCAGTGAGATTACGGATCTCCGCTATGCGCTCGGCGGTGTACGCCATAAGCGTGGAATCGTTTCTTTTACCTCTGTGAGGATGGGGGGCAAGATATGGCGCGTCGGTTTCGATAAGAAAGCGATCCTCAGGCACTATCGCCGCCACCTCCGGGAGCTTAGCTGCGTTCTTAAAGGTAACGACTCCGGAAAAGCTGATATACCAGCCGCGTCTGATCAGCTCCCTTGCCATTTCAGGGCTACCGCTGAAGCTGTGAAACACCCCGCGAACCGACGGATGCCTACGAATCGCATCCATAATGTCTCCGTGTGCCTCTCTGTCGTGAATTACCACGGAGACGCCAAGCTCCTCAGCAATACAAAGCTGCATTTCAAGCACGCTTGCCTGCTGAGTTTTCGAGGGTTCATCATAATGATAGTCCAGACCTATCTCCCCTAAAGCCACCACCTTCGGATGGGCAAGAGCGCCCTTCAGCCATGCCGTAGTCTCAGCACAGTCTGTGACCTTATCTGCGTTTCCGGGGTGAAAACCGGCTGTTGCATAGAAAAAGCCGTATTTTTCCGCAAGCGCGATAGCGGCGTCGGTAGTTTCCACATCACAGCCCGCATTAATTACTGCGCCGACGCCGTTGGCAGTCAGGGAGTCAATAACCGCATCTCTGTCCGCATCAAAGCGACTGTCATCGTAATGCGCGTGGGAATCTGTCATAAGTTCCATTTTTTAACCGAGCAAATCCTTTCCGTTTTCTGCATTCAGACCGATATGATGAAAGGGTAAGGCTGAGTCAGTTAGATGCATAAGACGCTAAATGACTCAGCCCCAAAGCCTTCGGATATATTTTTCTCAGCAAACTCTGTCGCCTATTACGGCGTCATCTGCGGCAAACAGCACACGAACGTCCTTTTCGCCCGTAGCGAGCACCATTCCGTTGCTCTCCTCGCCGTTCATCATACGTGGCGCAAGATTTGCGACCATGATAACCTTCCGTCCTATCAGCTCCTCCGGCTTATAGAACTTAGCTATTCCGGAAAGCACCTGTCTTTTATCAAATCCGAGGTCAAGCTGTAGCTTAAGTAGCTTTTTGGACTTAGGCACCGCAACGCAATCCAGGACCTTAGCTACGCGCAGATCAGGTTTGAGGAACTCGTCAAAGGTGATCTGGGGAGCAAGCGCCTCATACTCCTTTTCCTCTTCCTCCGCTTTAGCCTCTTCCTGCTTTTCCTCGGCTTTTGCCGTGGGGAAAGCGGCTTCTCTGTCTGCGGCTATACGCTCCATCATCTTGGCTTCGTCAATACGGGCAAAGAGTGGAGCAAGCTCGCCGAGAGTGATTCCCGACTCAAGTCCGCCGAATTCAAGCCGGCGGTTATCCGTAGACAGAGCAGACAGTATCTTTTCTGCCGTTTCCGGAATAAAGGGTATGAGCAGGCAAGCGCCGACTCTGATGCTTTCAAGCAGGTTGTAGATGACAGTCTTCAGTCTTACCCTTCCCTCTTCAGTCTTTGCCAGCACCCAAGGGGTAGTTTCATCTATATATTTGTTTGCCCGGCGAAGCATATCAAAAACGCAACCGACCGCATCGGCAACATGATAGCCCTCCATCCCCTTGTCCACGCCGGCAATAGCCTCAAGCACCGCCGCCTTCAGCTCGGCATCCGGTCCTTGCTCTTCTCCCGGCTGGGGAACCACTCCCTCGAAGTACTTTTTATTCATGGCTACCGTTCTGCTGACAAGATTCCCGAGATTGTTTGCAAGATCGGTATTGTACTTACCGATAAGCGCGTCATAGGTAATGCTTCCGTCGGCGCTGTATGGCATTTCGCTGAGAGCGTAATAACGAACGCCGTCAACTCCGAAATAGTTCACCAGATCATCGGCATACATTACGTTGCCTCTGGACTTGGACATTTTATCCACTCCGAAATTCATCCAGCCGTGACCGTAGATCTTCTTCGGTAACGGCTCTCCCAACGCCATAAGCAAAATAGGCCAATAGATAGTATGGAAGCGAACGATATCCTTTCCGATAACGTGAACGTCACAGGGCCAATACTTGCTGTAAAGCTCTCCCTTTTCGTCAACGGAATATCCCATTGCGGTGATATAGTTGGAAAGAGCATCTATCCATACGTAGATAACGTGTTTTTCATCTCCCGGAACAGGAACGCCCCAGGTAAATGATGAACGGGTAACGCAAAGATCCTGCAGACCGGGCTTGATAAAGTTGTTTATCATCTCCTTGGCTCTTGCCTCAGGCTCAATAAACTCGGGATTATCCTCAATGTGCTTGAGCAGGCGATCCGCGTACTTGCTCATTCTGAAGAAGTAAGCCTCCTCCTTCGCTCTCTGCACAGGTCTGCCGCAATCGGGACACTTGCCGTCGGTCACCTGGGTATCGGTAAAGAAGGACTCGTCCGGAACACAGTACCAGCCCTCATACTCCCCTTTGTAAATATCCCCCTGATCCAACAGCCTTTTAAATATTCCCTTGACCGCTTCCTCGTGGTAAGCATCGGTGGTCCTTATAAATTTATCGTAGCTTGCGCCGACCAGCTTCCATATACCCTTAACCCGGTCGCACACCTCGTCAACGTACTGCTTCGGGGTTATTCCCTTTTCCTTTGCAGCGTTTTCTATCTTAAGTCCGTGCTCATCAGTTCCGGTCAGAAAGAAAACGTCGTATCCGCGCTGACGCTTATACCTTGCGATAGCATCTGTAAGGATGACCTCGTAGGTATTTCCTATATGAGGCTTTCCCGAGCAATACGGGATCGCCGTCGTTATATAAAACTTCTCTTTCATTATATACAGAATTCCTTTCTGCTTTAATATTTCGATTTAACGAGACACTCCATGGTTTATCAGTATCGGGTTACGGTTGCCAAAAGTCAGGTCGCACCGCGTTATTTTCAACAGTCGTCGCAAATCAGTCTGCTGCAGCTACGAACCCTTAACGCTCCAAGTCCTCTAATTTTCCAAGCATTCCCGAAAACCAATCGGGAAGCTGATGCTCAAAATACATTTTCTCTCCGCTGACCGGGTGAACAAAGCCTATCGCCTTGGCGTAAAGGCATTGACCGGACAGCTCTGAGGCGTTTCGCTTTTCAAAATGAGTATGACCTCCGCCGTAAACTATATCTCCCAGCAGAGGATGGCCTATGCTCGCCATATGAACTCTTATCTGGTGGGTACGTCCGGTCTCCAGGCGAAGCTCAACATAGCAGAAGCCGCTGTATCTTCTTAGCACCCTGTAGTGAGTGACCGCCTCTCTGCCGTCTGCCACTATCGCCATCTTCTTTCTGTCTGCGGGACATCTCCCGATAGGCGCGGAAACGGTTCCCTCATCATTTTTTGGGGAGCCGACGGTTATGGCGTGATATATCCTGTCAGCCTTATGCTCCTTAAGCTGAGCGGCAAGAAACAGATGCGCCGCATCGTTCTTCGCCACAAGAAGCAGTCCGCCCGTATCCTTGTCCAATCTGTGTACTATCCCCGGGCGTATCACTCCGTTTATAGCAGAAAGCGAGTCCGCGCAACGGTACATAAGGGCATTTACCAGCGTTCCGGTATAGTTCCCCGGCGCAGGGTGGACCACCATTCCCTTTTCCTTGTTGACCACAAGCAGCTCACTGTCCTCATACACTACCTCTATCGGAATGTCCTCAGGCAATGCATCGTCGGGTACGGGATCAGGGTATTCGATCTCCACATCATCACCTTCGCGCAAGCGATAATTTTTGGCTTGCGCTCTGCCGTTAACGGTAACAAGACCGCTCTCTATCAGCTTTTGTGCTGCCGAACGGGTAAGACCGTCGCGCTCTGAAACGTATAGATCCAGACGCTCTCCGATCACTGTACGTCACCGCTTCCCGTTTTTTTCTGCTCAGGCTCCTCTGCCACTTCCGCCGCTTCGTCTTTTTCGACTTCAAAGCCTGCGCCCAGTGTACTTCCGCCGCCGTTATCCGCAGCTTCAACGGCTTCCACCCTCTGCGTTTCGATCGAGGTACGTATTATGTCCACAACATAATAGAATGCAAGCAACGCGGCACCAACGCACACGAAGCTATCCGCGCCGTTGAACACCCACATCCAAATCTGGGGGAAAGCACAGAAATCTATAAAATCAACCACCGTTCCGTAGGCGATGCGGTCTATCATATTACCGATACCGCCGCCCAATACCAGCGACGAGCCGACGTAGAATATCGGCTTTGGACGGTCCCATATCAAAACTAAAACGGTGAGCGCAACTATCATCACGCTTGAAAGGGTCATAAACACCCATCTGTGCTCGGAAAATGAGCCGAACGCAGCTCCGTCATTTGTAATGTAGGTGAGATTCAGCACGCCTTTGATAAGCGGAATACTCTCGCCTATAGTCATGGTCACCATAACCAGCTTTTTGGTTATGAAATCCACCAGCACCGTTCCAACCACTATAGAAAGGCAAAGAAGGGCATAGATAGGCTTGATCTTAATGTACTTTTTTAATAAATCAGCATTAATCATATACAATATTTCCAAGTAATATTCAGAATTCGGAGCCTCAAGGCCGCGTAGCCTTAAGGCTCCGGTTTAAACAAATTGATTTAAGGTGTGGCTTATCAGCCGAGGATAGCCTTGCAGCGAGGGCATACGAACTCTCCGTCAAACGAGATAGCATTAACAGAATGCTTCCAGCATCTGGCGCACTTTTCGCCTTCAGCACGTGACACGTTCACCTCTATGCTCTGTCCGTCGGCGCACTCACCCTTGGCAAGCGATACCGCGGAAACTATAAATACGTCTGCAAGCTCTTCACCGAATGAGGCAAGGAAGCCAAGAGTATCGTCATCGGCGCACTTGACCGTGACCTTAGCCTCGAGAGACTTGCCGATAAGCTTGGCGTTTCTTGCATTTTCAAGAGCAAAGAGAACGGTATCTCTCATATCAAAGAGTCTGTCGTAGCGCTCTTCGATCTCCTTCATGGGCTCGGCTGCGTCGTAAGCAGGCATATCGTTGAGCAGAACGTGACGCTTATCGTCAGAGCTTCTGTGAGGCATGATCTGCCAGATCTCATCCGAGGTATATGCAAGCATAGGCGCGATCAGACGGGTGATGGCATCCAGAGCCAGATACATGGTGGTCTGAGCGGAGCGGCGGGCAAAGGAATCCTTTTCCTCAACGTATGCTCTGTCCTTAGCAATATCAATATAGAGCTTGGAAAGCTCAAGTGTGCAGAAATTGCTGATAGCGTGATACACAATGTGGAACTGATAGTTTTCGTAAGCCTCACGGACCTCCTTTACGAGGCTGTTCAGCTTTGAAAGCAACCACTTGTCGATATCCGGCAGCTTATCCTGCGGGATCATATCCTTATCCGGATCGAAATCCGTTCCCGCATCACCCAGGTTTGCGATCATGATACGGGCAGTGTTTCTTATTTTACGGTAAACGTCAGCAAGCTGCTTTAGAATGTCCTTGGAGATACGGACGTCAACAGTATAGTCAACGGAGGATACCCACAAACGGAGAATATCCGCGCCGTAAGTATCTATGACCTCCTTGGGAGAAACTGCGTTTCCAAGGCTCTTATGCATTGCCTTACCCTCTCCGTCAACAGTCCAACCGTGAGTGATGATCTGCTTATAAGGAGCGCGTCCGCGAGCGGCAATAGAGGTGAGCATTGATGACTGGAACCAGCCTCTGTACTGGTCTCCGCCCTCAAGGTAAATGTCTGCGGGGGATACCAGATCGTCTCTTTCCTCAAGAACCGCGGCATGGGACGAGCCGGAATCGAACCATACGTCCATTATGTCGTGCTCCTTGGTGAAGTGCTTGCAGCCGCACTTGGGGCAGGCAAGTCCTGCAGGAACTATCTCATCTGCCTCCATATCGTACCATGCATTGGAGCCTTTGGCGCGGAACAGGTCGGATACAGCCTTGATGGTTTCCTCGTTTATAATATACTCGCCGCAATCCGCGCAGTAGAAAATCGGGATCGGAACGCCCCAGTTACGCTGACGGGAGATGCACCAGTCTGCGCGCTCGCGGATCATCGCGACCATTCTTTCCTTACCCCATGCGGGAACCCATCTGATGTCGTCGCAAGCCTTAACCGCGTCGGCGGTCATATCGGAAACGGAGGCAAACCACTGCTCGGTGGCGCGATATATGATGGGATTCTTACATCTCCAGCAGTGAGGATATGAGTGGACCAGCTTCTTGGTAGCGAGCAGTGCACCGCTTTCCTTTATATCATTGAGAATAGCAACGTTTGACTCGGCGGTGGTCATGCCCGCGTACTTACCCGCAAGCTCTGTCTGGCGACCGGAAGCATCTACGGGAACTATCATCTCGGGCAGTCCGTCGTATTTTCTCCAGACATCAAAGTCCTCAACACCGAAGCCGGGCGCGGTATGAACACAGCCCGTACCGCCCTCAAGGGTTACGTGGTATCCGCAAAGAATATATGAAACGCGATCAAGGAAGGGGTGAGCCGCCTTCATGCCGTCCATATCTCTTCCGCGAATATCCGCCAGTATCTCGTATTCCTCAATACCGGCATCCTTCATTACGGACTCGGTCAGCTCCTTTGCCATGATATACGCCTCATCTCCAACCTTTACCACTGAGTAGTCAAAATCGGGGTTAAGGGAGATCGCCATATTACCCGGAAGAGTCCATGTGGTGGTAGTCCAGATAACAAAGTAAAGCTTTTCGGGAACGCCGGGAATATTTTTCAGTCTGCCGTCAATATCGTCGGTGACCGCAAACTTCACGTAAATGGAGTCGCAGGGGTCGTCCTGATACTCGATCTCCGCCTCCGCAAGAGCGGTCTTGTCGTACGCGCACCAATAAACAGGCTTCATGCCCTTGTAGATATAGCCCTTCTTCGCCATTTCTCCAAAGACCTCTATCTGCTTTGCCTCAAACTCCGGCTTTACGGTGAGATAGGGATTGTCCCAATCACCGATACCGCCGAGGCGCTTGAAGCCCTCTCTCTGCTTATCGACGTAGGAGAGAACGAAATCCTTGCACTTATTGCGGAAATCGGAAACACTGAGGGAATCGCGGTCCAGCTTGGTCTGCTTTATAATAGCGCTCTCGGCGGGAAGTCCGTGGCAGTCCCAGCCGGGAACGTAGGGCGCGCAGTAGCCCGACATATTGCTGTAACGCACGATAAAATCCTTAAGTATCTTATTGAGAGCGTGACCAATGTGGATATCTCCGTTTGCATAAGGAGGGCCGTCGTGAAGAATAAACTTGGGCTTATCCGCGTTTCTCTCCATTATCAGCTTGTAAAGATCCTTTTTATCCCACTCGCGAAGCATCTCCGGCTCGCGCTGAGGAAGTCCTGCTCTCATAGCGAATGATGTATTCGGCAGGTTGAGCGTCTTTGAAAAGTCGTTTGCCATTTTAAGATTTCTCCTTTTATATGTGTGTCTTTTTATTTTTTTATTATTGCTTTCATTTCATTGTTTTTATTTTGTTGATCGGTTTCGAGGCTTACGGTATACTTTCGGCAATGATGAATACCAGCGCGGTAGCTATCAGCCCCGGCAGCATCTCCAGTGAGGGATGCCGCTCCACTGCCCGACGGAGGATACGGCGGAAGGGATAGGATATAAACTCGGAGACCGACCGCAAAAGGCTTCCGGTGGCGGTGTTCTCAGCGCCGAACCAGAACATCATCCGAGCGGATATATCCATAAAGAGAGTGAGGTAGCATACCGCTCTGAGGGTTTGTGTTACCGTACTGAAGGCAAGGCTCATTTTTCCGGATGAAGGCGGGCTACGTCCTCAGAGGCAACGCTTATTCCTCTGGGAGTAAGCAGGAATGTTCTCTGAGAGGGCTGCTCGATCTTTCCCTCCACTGCGTAAAGCACGCCCGCAACGTAATCTATCATGCGCTTTGCCTCTACCTCCTCCATGTCCTCAAGATTGAGTACCACCGCCTGACCTGCCTTAAGACAGTCGGCAACCTTGGTGACGTCACGGAACTCAGAGGGGCGAAGCACCTGCATACGCAAGGCTCCGTAGGCATTTAACGGCGCATTGGAGCGGACGGCGACCTGTCCGCTTCGAGGAGGCTGGTCAGTGACTGCAGCCTTACTCTCCGCTATCTCGCTTTCATCCAACTCGTCATATATACTGTTTTTTCTTCTGAACGCATCAAATAAACCCATGAGAAGCATCCTTTCGTTACACTATCGTTTATTTCCGGATTCGCAAGCAGTAAAGCCTACTCAACCTTCGGCAGTTACCGTTTGACGTCGTCCGAATACCGCGCTCCCTACTCTGACCAGATTTGAACCACAGCGGGCTGCCACGCGGTAGCTTTCCGACATTCCCATACTGAGAGTATCGAACTGCGTACCGGGGATAACCCTTGCCCGTATTCGCTCGTATATCTGTTCTGTTTCCTCGAAATACGGAACGTATCCGCTTTCGTCCTCAAGCTTGGGTGCCATGGTCATAATACCCCGGAGTCTTAGGTTCGGTAGCTCTGCGATCCTTTCGCAGAACTCCTCTGCCAGCTCCGGCATAACACCCCCTTTCTCAGCCTCTCTGCCAATATTAATCTCGCAGAGAACGTCCATCCGTATTCCTTTTTCACCTGCGCGTCTGTTTATCTCCTCCGCCAGCGAAATACGGTCGACCGAGTGTATCATATCCACCTTATCTATTATCTGCCTGACCTTATTGCTCTGCAGATAACCGATAAAATGTATCGTTAATCGCTCCCGTTCCAGCCTGTCATATTTATCGCAAAGCTCCTGCACGCGGTTTTCGCCTATCAGCGAATGTCCGCACTCACGGGCAACGAAATTTATCTGCTCGGGTGAAACAGTCTTGGTAGCCAGCAGTAAGCGGCAACCGTCGCCTGATAGCGGGTCCCGTTTCCTCGCGGCAATAATTCTGTCAAGCTCTTCCCTTACCGTCAGGAGATTTCGCACGACCTGATCGCAGGGTAGCTTATCCGTGTATTCCATTTGTATAAAGATCCTTCCTCTATGTATCAGTAACGCGGAAAGCACCGTGAGTTCCGCCTTTACCGTACCTTCCCTATGATTTCCTCGGCTTGGCTGACAACGTATCCGAAGACATCAGCTCCCCTCGGAGCGCAGTCAGGATATATCCATTTGATTTCCTTATTTCTTCCAAACCAGGTAAGCTGTCTTTTAGCATAGTTTCTGCTGAACTGCTTTATCTGCTCCACCGCGGTCTGCAGATCAGTTTTTCCGTCCAGATAGGATAATATCTCCTTGTATCCTATCGCCTGGCTCGCGGTGCTCGCCCGAAATGCGGCAGAGTCCAACGCTCTGACCTCTTCCGTCAGACCGGATCCCATCATAATATCCACTCTGAGATCAATGCGTCTGTAAAGTTCTTCTCTTGAGCGGTAATCCAGCCCGATCACAATGCTGTCATAGGGCGACTCCGCAGTTCTTGACAGAGCATCCCATTCGCTTTTTTTTCTGCCGGTAACGTGGAATATCTCAAGAGCGCGTATAACACGCTTAACGTTGTTTTCGTGTATTGACTCCGCGCTTTCCCGATCTATCTCCGCCAGCATACAGTGAAGCTCCGACGGGGAATAGCCGTTTTCAAGCCGCTCACGGAACTCGTCGTCCTTCCCTGCGGCAGAAAACTCGGTATTTTTCAGAACAGAGTCCAGGTACAGTCCGGTTCCGCCACAGAATATTGGAATTTTCCCCCGTGACGAAATATCCTCTACAGCCATTTTGGCGAGCCTTGCGTAGTCCGCGCAGGAAAAGCTGTCCTCTGCCGACACAACATCCACAAGATGGTGGGCTACTCCGCGTCTTTCCGTCTCGGTCACCTTGGCTGTGCCTATATCCATCCCTCGGTATATCTGCATGGAGTCGCAGGAGATTATCTCTCCCCCGTATCGGACAGCAAGCTCCACAGACAGCGCGGTCTTTCCCGACGCGGTGGGTCCTACCACCGCAATGACCTTTGTTTTTCCGTTCATTTATCGGCTATCTCTGCTGCCTTAAGCGTATTTGTCAGTAGCATGGCAATAGTCATGGGACCGACTCCGCCCGGAACCGGGGTAATGGCTCCTGCCACTTCCTTTACGCTCTCAAAATCAACGTCGCCGCAAAGCTTTCCGTTTTCATCTCTGTCCATACCGACGTCGATGACTGTAGCCCCCGGCTTTATGTAGTCGGCATCAATAAATTTCGCTTTACCGATAGCAACCACCAGAATATCCGCGCGCCTGCACTCAGCTTTGAGATCTGGGGTACGGGAATGGCAAACGGTCACAGTGCCGTTCTTCTGAAGCAGTAGCATAGCCTGGGGCTTACCCACAATATTGCTTCTTCCAACCACCACGCAATTCTTTCCCTCGGGTGAAATACCGTATTCCTCAAGCAGTCGCATAACTCCCGCAGGGGTACAGGGCAGAAAATCGTAATCGCCTATCATGATCTTTCCCGTATTGACGGGATGAAAGGCATCCACGTCCTTATCGGGGCGTATGCGGTCTATGACCGCCTTTTCATTCAGATGCTTCGGCAGAGGCAGCTGACAGAGAATACCGTTTATCCTCTCGTCCGCGTTCAGTCTGTCAATGAGAGCCATCAGCTCTTCCTCGGTAGTGCTCTCGGGAAGCTCGTGTACCTCGGAATAAAACCCGACCTCCGCGCAGCCCTTCGCCTTATTCCTTACATAGACCTTGGATGCAGGATCCTCTCCCACGATAACAACGGCAAGTCCGGGCTTTTTCTCCATGCCCGCCACCTTCTCCGCGATCTCTCCCCTCACCTTGGCGGAGACCGCCTTTCCGTCTATTATTATTGCTGACATTTCCTTTTTCCTTTCTCTTTAAACGCTTTAAATGCTCATTCAACAGGCTTCAGAACGCACATCGCATATCTTTCCGGACGGAACAGCCGACGTGCGAGCATATCCACCTCTTCCTTTGTCACACGGTATATCTCCTCGGCGTAATCAAAAAGCTCCTGACCTGCCGCAAATGCGGAGAAAAACGCCTCCGCAATATCCGACGAGGATTCAAAGGACCGCACCGTTTGAGCATAAAGCACTCTTCTTGCGCGGATAAACTGCTCTTCCGATACCCCCGTCTGTGCGACTCTCTCGGCATACTCCCTAAATTTTTCAAAAACCGCCTCGGGATCGTCGCAGTCGCCGTAAATATTCAGCAGTCCTATATCCCGCTCGGTAAAGTAAGCCGCTCCGTAGCCGCCCACCGCGCCTGACTCGTAAAGCTCACTGTAAAGATCTCCGCTCATGCCGAACAACGACTCGCACAGCAGATTTCTGACCGCCTCGTAATGGCAGGGCTCCCCTTCCGCAGACTCGCAGTCCTTAACGCCAATACTGAACATGGGCTTTGAAACCTGCATTTCAATTATCTCTCGACTGTGATCAACCTCCGGAGACTCTTCGGGAAGTATCCGCTCTATCTCGCAGCTCGGAGCAATCTCCAGCATTTCATCCGCTATGGCTGCCACACTCTCCACATCCACGTTTCCGCAGATACAAAGAGCCATATTCCGAAGATTGTAGAAGGTATTGTAGCAGTTGTAAAGCAATTCGGGAGTTATTTCGGCTATTGATTCCACCGTCCCGGTTATCGGAATTCTCACGGGATGCGCCTTATATACCGCGCGCATCAGACCGTAATGCAAGGCATCCCAAGGTCTGTCCTCGCACATTCTTATTTCCTCTCCGATTATCCCCTGCTCCTTCTTCACGGTCTGCTCCGTAAAGAATGGTGATGTAACCATTCTGAGCAAGGTGCGAAGATTTGTCTCAAAATCGCTGGTGCAGGAAAAAAGGTACGCGGTACGGTCAATAGAGGTATAGGCGTTTGCCTCGGCACCGGTCTCGGCGTAAAGCTCAAATGCATCTCTGCCGTCCTCCATCTCGAACATTTTGTGCTCAAGAAAATGGGCTATACCCTCAGGAACCTCCACCGGTCGCTCCTCGCCCTTTATCCGAAAGCAGTTATCGAGAGAGCCGTATCTCGTTCCGAACACGGCGTATGTGGCGGAAAAATCCTTCTTGACCACGTATATATCAAGTCCGCTTTTGTGGCGGATAAGCGTGTACTCCTCGCCGAGGAGCCGACTTTTTTTCGTTTCTGTCAGATTGTTTGCCTGTATCATTATTCACTCACCTAAAAAATCCATGCTCCGCCGTTTCACGGAGCCATATACGCATTCACACAGTCCAAGCATTACCCGTGGCACGGTCCGAACCACACCGCGGACTGCTCATTATTCGTCAGTTCCCCGCAGGAAGTATGCCATGCAAAGACGGGCGCGTGAGGCGAATTCCGCCACCTGCTCCGCGCTTACTCTTCCCACCCCGTCCATCAGTGCATCTATATCGGAGGGTGCGCCCTGCACTATTCTGCGAAGATACCATTCTCCTAAAGAAGAGGGGGTATCCTTCAGGGTTTTGATCGAGCTGACAATAGCCGACCTTGCCCGATCCAGCTCCGTATCCGAAACATCGCCCGATGCCATACCGTTGAGCTGACGGCTTATCTCAGCTCTCGCCTTTTCCACGTTCTTTTCGGAAATACCGCTCATCACTGTCATAATACCGAGCGAAAAATCCATGCTTGCGCTACAGTAATAGCAAAGATTCAGCTTTTCCCGAACGTTTGCGAAAAGCCTGCTGACCGGAGAAGCACTGAATATTTCGATAAATGCGTTGGCTACCGGGCTTTCCTCTCCGGTATACGGAAGAGAATATCCAAGCACCATTCTTCCCTGCCGCGTCTTCGCCTCTTCAACGATCTCACCGACTCCGTCAGACGCAGGCTTGAAGCTGTCGGTCTCAGGCATCGGCGCATCGACGCGGTTCTCGGGAAGTATCTTCCGAAGAACATCAAGCAGCTTACCCTCGGTATCCGGGGAAAATTCGCCTACATACAAAGCCTCTGCATGGGCGTTGACGAGGATGCTGCGGAACCTTTCGTAAAGCTGCGCTCCCGTCACGCAGGATACCGTTTCAATATCACCGTTCGGAGAAATAGCCGCGGGATGTTCACCGAGAAGATGCATTCGCCCTCTGCGCATAGCATATCTGTCTTTATTATTTATCTCCCCTTCGATCCGATCGATAAGCAGCTTTCTTTCCGACTCGACATACTCCGAAAGAAATGCCCCGTCGCGCACAAGCGGTCTGCAAAAGAACTCCTGTGCAAAATCAAGTGCACTGTCAAGAATATCTGCCTTCTCCGCCTGAGGAACAAATCTGTCCCCGAGGAAATCCATACGGAAACTGAAGGTCTGCACACTGCCGATAGCCGATACCGCCAGACTGAATGTCAGGTTATACAGCATATCTGTATATCTGTTCAACTCTCCGATAGAGGGATGGGGCTCAGTGCCGCGGAGCATAACGCGGGAAAGCAAGGAGAGCTCCCCTGCCGACTGCTTTTCCAGCGGCAGATAAAAGTTCAAGGCGAAATAGTTGCTTTTGAATTTATCCGTTGGGATTACGGACAACTGCGCCCCCGGCGCCGCCGTAATTCTGTTTACTGTCATGAAAAATGTCCTTTCGATCCGTCAAAGATCAACGCAATGGCCGTCCATCATACAGAACCAAAGCCAAGGGGCTAAGCACTCTGCATTGCTATTTATTTATTATAACATAAATAAAATTTTTTTCAATACCTTTTCAAAATTTTTTATTCTTCTTTTATTCTTCGGACACAAATTCGACCGATTTCGCGTGATCATACTCTATATCTCCCCCTGTCATGGCTCTGCGCCTATTCCCTACGGTCATGAAAGCTCCGAACTAAAAGGTAAGCTCCTTGTAATCCAAGCCGCGAAGCATGAGGGCATCTGTCGGCTCCGGAAGCATACCGATCACACAGCGGCATGCGGTTATTTCCGGAACGCTTCCCGCCATCCTTGAAAAAGTCTTTCCTTCAAACTCAGCGCACAGAGCCAGCAAAAGAGCATTCCCCGAAAAGAAGGTGCCGTCGGCAGCCGAGAGCCCTGTTTTTCCAAAGCCCCGACACACCAACAGACGGCGCAGTCGTATCTTTCGCTCATCGCTGTCCGACAGCAGGTAAAGAAAGCAGTCTGACAGTCTTCTCAACGCGGCAAAACCCCGAAAAACCTCTCGCATCAAGGTATCCTCACAGCGAAATGCCAGCATTTCGGAGGGAGAAAACGGACTGCGTAGCACGCGCCTTCCGAACTCATATTCACGGCGTATATATTCAGCCATTTCTCCAAGCTTCACCGAAATACGGCAGAATTCCGAGTCGTAGATCTCCATACCGTCCGCAAACGAAGCCCCGATCAGCAAAGCAATGCGGACAAACCCGGGGTTTTCAGACCGTTCCTCCGGGCAGGCGCTTTCCAACGCTGAAATACATTCCGTCATAATTTTTTCGAGATTTACCGCGTCTATCCGCCCAAGACAGTAAAGGGAAATCCCGCCGATCAGCTTCCATGAAGTCACATCTGCCATAGTCTCTCCCTCTGCCGTATACTGCTTTACTTCTTTGCAGAGCAACGTCCCCCTCTCCGTTCTACCGCGCAAGCTTTCAGCCGTAAAGCATTTCAGGAAAGCTTCGGCGGCGCATTGCTCAGCTATCCTGTCGTTCACTCGCCCGACAGACCTTGATCGCTTGGCTGGCGCTCGCCGCGAGTTACCCAAATAGATACGGTATATTTCAGCCTTTGCCGACAGGGGACTTACTAAAGGCAACCAACCGCACACGCGGCAATTCCTTGAGAAATCTCCGTACACCTGTCCCCTGTACGCCCATCTTGCCGCCATTGCCGGGGAATGTCCGACGGTAACCGAAACCGCGTCCCCCAACGCGCCGGAGGACGTGACAGTTCCCGGAAGCATCCTGAGCACCGCTATACTTTCCGTTCCGCAAACGAACATCCGATCACTATGCTCTACACGGTCGCCTGTACTCAGGCGCAGAGAAAAGCCCTCATCTCTTCCTCCCGCCAGCATCCGAAGAGCACCCGGCAGCCCGTTCTCACATCTGAACACCCGATCCTTTCCATACCTTCTACCGCGCAAAAAGCAAAAAAATCCGCATTCCGGGTAGCTGCTGCGAAGCTCATCAAATCGCATACGCACCCTATCCTCTATCTCTCTGTCCCCGAAGGTCCTGAAAAGAGAAGCAGGCGCGTGATCCAGCATCACCCCCCAAAGATAGCTCTCACGTCTTTCTGATAGCATAAGGGAAACAAGCATATCAAATGCTCTGTCCACCTCACTCACTCCGTCACAAACCGCGTAAATTGCCGCGCGATAACGCCTTATAGCCCCTTCAGCACGGATATTTTCCGCCACATCCATCTTCGCGCCCCCTCAAATATATTCCGTAATATTATTCCTCGTATGGCGCAAAGTATTCTTTAGTTGCTTAACTTAGCAATAGCCGCAGCATACCTTTGCTTCCTCCCTCCGAAAAGCAGTCCTACAGGGGAACAGCAAAACCAAAAGGCCGTGCGAACCGCTCTCTCAAGCCTGGCGCACAGCCTTTTACACGTTACTGGATCATCGCTTTACGAAAGTCTCCGCGAAGCCGGGCTCATTCTTCCCCCTCATCGCTCTTTCCCACTGTTTTCAAGCCCTTTTTCTTACCTGGCAAAAACTGAGACTCGTAATCCTCGTCCTCCTCCCGCTCTCTGCGTTTGATAAACAGCACGACGCATACAGCTATCATAGCAACCAAATAGACCGCGAGATAAACGATCACGGCAGTAAAAGCATTTTGGCGGAACATACGGAAATAATCCATCCCGATTATCCATATTCCCATATAACCCGCGGTAAGAATAAGGAAATTACATACTGCCTTAACTATGCTGTTATTTTTCATTTTCAGCACAGCATATCCAAGCATGTATACCACGCCGGAAAGCAGGTATCTTGCATAATTCTGCAACGTAGGCGCAAGAGGGGTAGCAACCACAACATAGGTGGTGCGGATAACGTCGTTTTCGATCCATTCCTCCTCAATGATCTCCTTGACTATAACGTTCACCTGGGAGATGAGATTAAAGAAGGATATGGCAAACACAAGCAACGTAAATATGGCAAACACGGGTAAAAGAAAGCTTTTAAGTCCTACCGACAGTTTACTTTCAAGAATACCGGTTCGCTTTATCAGAATGTTTATGCCGAGAAAAACAAAGTACAAAACAGCCACCGCCACAGTAGCAAGCATTGCGGCAGGCACGCCCGCATCGGAAAGGTATCCCGGAAGAGCCAGCACAAACACAAAGAAAGCAATGAGTGTCAGCAAAAAGTGAGCAAGCCTCAACATCAGCGGACCGTAATCCAGTTTAAAAAGCTGCCCCAGCCATGTAAGCGTTACACAGAACATAAGTATTCCCAGCATGGTTTGCACCGGAAGGGCATCCGGCGCCGGGGTATCGAAATCCTTATCAGTCACCCCGGTCTGGTTATCGTATTCCGTAACCCGCTCAGCTTCGCTTTCGGTAACGTTTATCCCCAGGCTTAACGCAACCAGGAAAAAAATAAAAACTATCACACAGAAGATCGCGCAAGCGGGATAAAGAACATCATTCTTAAAATTGAATTCTTTTTTAGTATCCGTCATCTCACTAATTCCGTTTCAGTTATGATAAGTGTAAGTATATCACAAAAAACTTCTGTATATGTTAAATTTCTTTATCGTAACAAAAAACATTTTTAAAGTGAGACATTCTCTTTTGGTGCTGCGCAGTATTTTCGGCTCACACGCGCGCAACAGACTTTAAATAATTATAAATATTATTGCATATATATTGACTTTTCGGGGAGTCCAATGTATAATAATATAATCCGGGGTCGGGAGAACCGACAAAGACGCGGAAGCATGCGCGTATCCCGATGGCAAAAGAAAGGTACGGTCTAACGTCAATATGAGAAGATCCGAAGCGCGAGAATACGCATTCAAGCTGATATACGAGGCAGACATACAAAAGGACAAGCCGCTTTCCGACCTTATCGCAGATACCGCAGAGGGGCAGGAATTCAAAGCGGACAGCTATATGTGCAAAACGCTCAGCGGAGTCACAGAGCACCGCGAGGAGATAGACGTCATTATATCAGAAAACGCCCACGGCTGGAAGCTTTCCCGTATTTCAAAGACCTCGGGAGCAATTCTGAGGCTGGCGATCTACGAAATGCTGTACGGAGACATTCCGTTCAGCGTATCCATCAACGAGGCAGTGGAGCTTGCCAAAAAATATGACCATGAGAAATCTCCTAAATTTATAAACGGAATACTGAACGCCGTTGCGGAAAGCAAGGGCTTGAAAAAGACAGACAAGCCCCATGGAAGCGGGCAGACAAAGGCGCCTGAGGGCGATACCGCAGACAGCAAAAATGACTGATAAATTCTATCTTGGAATAGACACCTCAAACTACCGCACCTCGGTTGCGGTATGCAACGGAGACGGAGAGGTGGTTGCCTCAATAAGAAGGCTTCTGAAGGTGGGCGAGGGCGAGCGGGGGCTAAGGCAGAGCGACGCGCTGTTTCAGCACACCGTATCCCTTCCGGGGATCATGGAGGAGCTGGGAGCATACCCGTTAGCAGCCGTCGGATATTCCGCCTATCCCAGAGATATCGAGGGCTCATATATGCCCTGCTTTCTTGCAGGGGCGGCTGCGGCAAGGAGCATCGCCGCGGCAAACGGCATTCCCTGCCACCGCTTTTCACACCAGGCGGGACACATACGGGCAGCAGCGTACTCCTGCGGCGGTGTCAGCGACAGTCCGTCGCGGTATTTGGCATTTCACGTAAGCGGCGGAACCACCGAGCTTCTGCTGTACGAGAACGGCAAAATAACACTGCTCGGAGCAACGCGGGACATAAACGCGGGACAGCTCATCGACCGTGTAGGTGTGGCGATGGGCATGCGCTTTCCCTGCGGCGAGGAGCTTGAAGCTCTGACCGATGGGATGCCTCGGACCAAGGGCATAAGAGTATGTGTAAACGGCTTCGACTGCAATCTGTCAGGAATAGAAAATCAAGCCACGGCAAGGCTTAAGGGCGGCATCAGCCGAGAGGAAGTGGCGGCATTCACTCTGGATGCAGTGCTTAAGACTATTGAGAGAATGAGTGAAAACGCCATTCTTGCATATCCCGACCTGCCGATACTGTATGCAGGTGGAGTTATGAGCTGCTCTCGCATTAAAGCGGAGCTGTCGAGAAAATTCAAATGCTACTTCGCCACGCCGGAGTATTCGGGTGACAACGCCACAGGAACGGCGCTTCTCACATTGGATAAGGAGCTTGGCGCAAGGGCGCAGAAAAGCACGGATAAATTATGAACAGTATTCCCGAATATTTCAGAGAAAACGTACTGACCGTTTCGGAGATCAACGGTTTTGTAAAAGAGGTCCTGGACAATATTCCGGTATTTTCATCAGTAAAAATACGCGGGGAGATCTCCAATTTCAAAAAGTATCAGAGCGGACACTGTTATTTCACGCTAAAGGATGACAGCTCTGCAATAAAGGCAGTAATGTTCAAGGGATACACCCAGTATCTCCGCTTCGCTCCGTCAGACGGTATGCGTGTGGTAGCAAGCGGTCGCGTAAGCGTTTATGAGCGCGACGGAGTGTATCAGCTATACGTCAATTCTATGGAGCCGGACGGTATCGGCGCCCTGTACGTTGCGTTTGAAAAGCTGAAAAAGAAGCTGGAGGCAGAGGGTCTGTTCGCTCCCGAATCCAAAAGACCGCTTCCGTCATTTCCGGGAAGGGTGGGAGTAATAACATCTCCGTCCGGAGCGGCGGTTCGTGATATAATAAACGTGACCGGCAGACGGTTTCCGTCGGCAGAGATAAGGCTGTTCCCTTCCCTGGTCCAGGGCGACGGAGCAGAGGATGAGCTGATAGCGGGATTGGAATACTTCAACCGCCGCGATCCCGTTGATGTGATCATCATAGGAAGAGGCGGAGGATCCATTGAGGACCTTTGGGCATTCAACGGCGAGCGGCTTGCAAGAACGGTTGCGGCATCCCGCATTCCGGTGATCTCAGCGGTGGGACACGAAACGGATTTCACCATCTGCGATTTCGTCGCGGATAAGCGCGCACCCACACCGTCTGCGGCAGCGGAGCTCGCCGTACCGGATGCAGGTGAGCTGAAAAGGCGACTCAAGAGCATTCTCGACACTGCAGAGCGAATAATCATATCGGACATAAGCAGAAAAAAGCAACGCCTTGACTCGGTAGCGGGCAAGCGCGTATTGCGCTCTCCCGAAAGCTTTCTGGACTATCGCCGCGAGCAGATAGACCGAATGGAGGAAAAGCTCAGCAACGCATGGCAAAGTGCGGCTGAACGAAGGCTCGGAAGATTGCAGCTGCTCAGCGGACGGTTGCATGCTCTCAGCCCCTTAGCAGTCATCTCCAGAGGATACAGCGCAGCATTCGATTCCGAGGGCAAGCTGATAACCAAGGCTGACCAGCTTTCCCGCGGCAAGCGCTTTGCTCTCAGAGTATCGGACGGAACGGTAAACGCAGTTTCCGAGGGAAAGATAGAGGAATAACGGCAGCATTTGGCGTTAAAGCTAATACTCGGCTGAAAAATAAATCTCAGATGCTTTTCTATGCGCCCTTCGGAGCGCAAAACCCAATAATATCGGATGGGAGTTAATATATGAACCAAGAAAAGGACACTCAAAAAGTCGAAACGGTGGATTTCGAATCGGCGCTGAAGCGGCTGGAGGAGATAGTTGATGCGCTGGAAAATGGGGATTCCCCCCTTGAACGCTCCCTCTCGCTTTTCGAGGAGGGTGTCGGACTTATCCGCTCCTGCAACACCAGGCTTGACGAAGCGGAGCAGAAGGTAAAAATACTTCTCGGTAACGGAGACGGAACCTATAATGAACAAGTTTTCACAAAGATTGAATGAGGATATAGAGCTGATAGACAAAGCGCTCTGCCGCTATCTCGGTGGAGAAGGAGACAGCACTTGCGGCTCCTACTACCACCGTGAGCTTTTTGCATTCAGCGGAAGAGCAGACTCGCTTTGTAAGCCGCTTATGAGCTCAATGGAATACAGTTTGATGAGCGGTGGCAAACGCATCCGACCGGTGCTCACACTGGAGTTCTGCCGTATGCTCAACGGAGATACGGATGCGGCGCTTCGCATGGGCGCGGCACTGGAGATGGTGCACACATATTCGCTTATTCACGACGATCTGCCATGCATGGATGATGACGATATAAGACGGGGAAAGCCCACAAACCATAAGGTTTACGGCGAATCGACCGCCGTCCTCGCGGGAGACGGACTGCTCACCCATGCCTTCAGTGTGCTGGCGCAAAATATGGACGAAAGCCCCCTGCGATATCTGAATGCCGTACAGATACTGGCAGAATCCGCAGGAATACGCGGCATGGTAGGCGGACAACAGATGGATCTTGCGGGAGAGTCAAAAAGGCTCACCCGTGAGGAGCATGAGGAAATGACTCTTCGTAAGACGGGCGAGCTTATACGCGCCGCCTGCCTTCTGGGATGTGCGGCGTCAGATGCAAGCAAGGAGGCGCAGGCGGCGGCGGAAAAATACGCCTACGGCATAGGACTTGCGTTTCAGATCATTGATGACATTCTGGATATGGGAACAGAGGATGAAAAAACCACATTCCTCAGCTTCTATAGTGTTGACGGAGCGCGTGAATATGCCCGAAGGCTGACCGATTCCGCAATAGATGCCATACGCGATTATCCCCAAAACGAATTTCTCGTACAATTGGCTGAGGCGCTCCACCAAAGAAAGATTTAAGGGGTGTCCGGCTCAGCCGCAATGAATCAAAAGTCATAGGCTTTTTCAGAGCTTAAAGGAGCGGGCAAAAATGCGAATTGACGTATATATGACAGAGCACGGGCTTTCCGAGAGCCGCTCCAAGGCTCGCGCTATGATAGAAAGCGGATTTGTTCTGATCAACGGGAAGCGGGTTAAGAAGCCTGCTCAGGAGGTCTGCGGGGGAGATACGGTAACCGTCACCGAGCAGCTTAAGTTCGTTGGACGCGGAGGCTTGAAGCTTTTGGGCGCCTTGGAAGCATTCTCCGTGGACGTGACCGACGCAGTCTGCGTTGATATAGGCGCGTCAACAGGGGGCTTTACCGACTGTTTGCTGCAGCACGGCGCGAAAAGGGTCTACGCCGTCGACAGCGGCACTGACCAGCTCCATCCGTCGCTCAAGGCAGACAGCAGGGTTATCAGCATGGAAAAGACCAACGCCCGCGCGCTGACTGCGGAATCATTGGGTGAGCGGTGCGATATAGCTGTAATGGACGTAAGCTTTATTTCGCAGACGTTGCTCTTTCCCGCGGTAAAAGCGTTGCTAAAGGATGGCGGCAGCCTGATCTCACTGATAAAGCCTCAGTTTGAGGTCACGGCATCACAGCTGGGAAGCAACGGCATCCTGCGTGACCAAAGGGCAAGATTACGCGGAGTAAGAAGAGTGATAGACCAAGCCTGCTGCCACGGTCTCACCGCCTTATCACTGATACAGTCACCAATAACCGGCGGTGACGGCAACGTTGAATATCTCGCTCATTTTGTATGTGGGGAGATACCGGAAGGAAAAAGAGAGCTTGGCGCAGACGCAAAAGAGCTTGAGGAAATATGCCGCGGAGCGCATAGCTGACCGCAGTAAACATCCAAGAAAGGTTTTTATAAGAGGCAATGAAGATAAAGGACCTGTACCTCGTCACCGGCATGGGAAAGGACACGGACGGTGAGTGTAGAAAAAAAATCAAGGAAATAATAGCCGATACAGGCGCAAACGAGGTCAGCTCCCCCGATCAGGCGGGACTCATCGTGGTGATGGGAGGGGACGGAACCATAATGCGGGCATCCCATCTGGCGCACAGATACGATATTCCTATCATCGGAGTAAATCTGGGAAGGATCGGATATATGGCAGAGCTTGAAACCGATGAATTGGACCGTTTGCGCGACGTAATAAACGGGCGGTATACCGAAGAAAAGCGAATGATGCTTTCCGTAAGCTACGGCGGTGCTGAATACGAATGCCTCAACGACGCGGTAGTTCGCGCCAAGACCACACATCCGGCTACAGTAAAGCTTGAATGTGACGGTCAGACAGTGAACACCTATTGCGGAGACGGTCTTATTTGCGCCACACCCACAGGCTCCACGGCGTATTCCGTATCCGCAGGCGGCTCGGTGGTAGATCCGAGACTGCAATGCCTGTGTATCACTCCCCTTTGTCCCCAATCCCTAAATGCGCGACCGCTGATCTTTGCGCCGTCCTGCTCGCTCACCCTCAGGGCGTGCGAGGGATACGAGTGCATACTCACCGTAGACGGCGGACCGTCGATCACACTGGAGCCAAACAAAGAGGTAGTAATAAAAAAGAGTTCTCGCTCTCTCAGAATGCTCCGGATATCCGATACCGGTTTTTACACAGTGCTGAGCAAAAAGCTGTATATATAACGCGCAGAGTCAAAGAAAGGTTAGAAATTAAGGTGTGGTATGAAACAGAACAGACATTCCAAAATACTTGAGATAATAGCCCAAAGCGATGTCGAGACTCAGGAGCAGCTTATAGAGCTGCTTAAGGCAAGCGGAGTGAGTGTAACGCAGGCTACGGTTTCCAGAGACATCAAGGATCTGAAATTAGTAAAGGTAGCAAGCAAAAACGGAGCCTACAAATATGCTCAGACAGTAAACGATTCCGCACGTCCCGCCGCAAAATTTCATAACATAATGAAGGAAACGGTAACCACGGTGGACCATGCCGAAAACATAGTGGTAATAAAGACCTTTCCCGGCATGGCAGGCTCGGCGGCGGCTGCCATAGACAGCCTTCATCATCCGGGTATAGTAGGAAGCATCGCAGGGGACGACACCATCATGCTGGTCATGCGTACCAAGGAAGTGGCAAAAGTATTTGCCGAGGAGTTTTATTCCTATTTTAAGAGATAAACTCCGCTGACCGCCCGTTTTCAAACGGGTCTGCGCGAAAAAAACGGAGAATGTAAAAATGTTAACAGAACTGCATATAGAAAATGTAGCGGTGGTAAAAAACGTCACCCTCTCGCTTGACGGTGGATTTACCGTTCTGACAGGCGAAACGGGCGCTGGCAAGTCCATAATCATAGACTCCATAAACCTGCTGTTAGGAGCCCGAAGCGCAAGAGAGCTTATCCGCACAGGAGAGAAGCAGGCGCTCATATCGGCGTGCTTTACCTCGCTCAGTGAAAAGGCTATAGCCGCGCTGGACGGAATCGGAGCATCCCCGGACACAGACGGAACGCTATATCTTCAGCGAGTGATACAAGCAGACGGTCGGGCGACAGCTAAGGTAAACGGAAGAAGCGTCCCCGTGTCAATGCTTAAGGAAATAGGCGCGGCGCTCATAACCATTCACGGTCAGCATGACAGCCAGGCGCTTTTGTCACCGGACAGCCATATAGGATTTCTGGATTGGTATGCAGGAAGCGGAGAGCTGCTCAGAGAATACACGGATAAATACGGCAAGCTCTCGGAGCTGCGCAAAAGGGTTGCCGACCAGACCAAGCTGTCCCAAAGGCTGGACGAAAAAATCGACACGCTCAAGTATCAGATATCAGAAATAGACGAGGCAAGGCTTCGGAAAAACGAGGAAGACGAGCTGACCGAAAGGCGAAAGAAGGTAAAGAGCGCGGAGAAGATATACAAATACACCCAGATAATCACATCGTCACTTACCGATAACGGCGGAGCCGAAAGCGCGGCTGCCCTCACCGAGCGAGCTATATACGCATTGCGACAGCTCACCGACCTGCTCCCTGATGCGGAAATGCTTGCCGCAAGGCTGGAGAGTGCAAGATACGACATGATCGAGGCAGCAGAGCAGGCGGCATCGCTTACTGACATAGACGGAGCTTCTCCGGAGCAGGAGCTTGACAGAATAGAGAACCGTCTGGAGACCGTTCAACGCATACTGCGTAAATACGGCCCCACCGAGGACGACGTTTTCCGATACCGTGAAAAAGCGGCGAAGGAGCTTCGTGAGTTAGCGGATTTCGATGCGAATTTAGCGGAGCTTAAGAAGCGGATGAATGAATGCGCCAAGGAAACCTTTGCCGTTGCGGAGCGATTAACGGCGCTTAGAACCGAGGCGGCGGAGCGTTTGTCCGACGGTATCACCGAGGAGCTGAGATACCTTGATCTGGAAAAGGTAAATTTCTCAGTATCCGTAGGCAAGCTGTTAAGCGAAAAGGGACTGACAAGGTTTTCCCCTACGGGATGCGATACGGTGGAATTTCTGATCAGCACAAATCCGGGCGAGCCTCTTAAGCCCCTGGCAAAAATAGCCTCGGGAGGGGAGCTTTCCAGGGTAATGCTGGCGGTAAAGGCGGTGCTTGCGGAATGCGATGGCACCGGAACGCTGATATTCGACGAGATCGACACAGGCGTATCCGGAAAAACCTCGCAAAAGATCGGAATAAAGCTACGCGAGATATCTAAATGCGGACAGGTAATATGCATCACTCATTCGGCTCAGATAGCGGCGGTGGCAGCCTCACACCTGAAGATCAGCAAATCGGAGAGCAACGGACGCACCGAAACAGCAGTAACAGAGCTTACATACGGAGAGCGGGTAAACGAGCTTTCCAGGATAATGGGCGGCATTGAGATAACAGATACCGCGCGCGCCACGGCGCGGGAAATGCTGAAGGGCTCGGAGCAGTAAGAACAAAAATTAAAAGGCTCTGTCAGATGAGGTAACAGAGACAAATTAAAAAAACAATAGATAAAACACATAGGAGACAAAACAAAATGGGACTTTTTAAAGAACTTGAAGAACGCGGAATGATCGCGCAGGCGACCGATGCGGAGGCAATCGAAAAACTGCTTGATACCGAGAAGGTAACCTTCTATATCGGCTTTGACCCCACAGCTGACAGCCTGCACGTAGGTCATTTCCTGCAGATGAAGATAATGGCGCACATGCAGCAGCACGGACATCACCCCATCGCGCTTTTCGGCGGCGGAACCGGAATGATCGGAGACCCCTCGGGAAAGAGCGACATGAGAAAAATGATGACCCGCGAGACCATAGCTCACAACGTGGAATGCTTTAAGAAGCAGATGTCAAAATTTATTGATACCTCGGACGGAAAGGCTACCTTCGTCGATAACGGAGACTGGCTGCTTGATATGAACTACGTTGATTTTCTCCGTGAGATCGGCGTACATTTCTCGGTAAACCGCATGCTTTCCGCCGAGTGCTACAAGTCCCGTCTGGAGCGCGGACTTACCTTCCTTGAATTCAACTACATGCTTATGCAAAGCTATGACTTTTACCACTTAAACGAGAAATTCGGATGCAAGCTGGAGTTCGGCGGCGATGACCAGTGGTCAAACATTATCGGAGGCGTCGAGCTTATCCGCCGCAAAACCGGAAAGGATGCTTACGGTCTGACCTTTACATTGCTGACAAACAGCGAGGGCAAAAAGATGGGCAAGACCGAAAAGGGCGCAGTATGGCTTGATCCGGAAAAGACACCTCCTTACGAGTTCTTCCAGTACTGGAGGAACGTGGGTGATGCCGATGTCATCAAGTGCATGAAGCTGCTCACCTTCATTCCCATGGACGAGATAAGGGAGTACGAGAAGCTGGAAGGAGCGGCACTTAACCAAGTCAAGGAAAAGCTGGCATACGAGCTTACCAAGATGATCCACGGTGATGAGGAAGCTGAAAAGTGCCTCAGCGCCGCAAAGGCAGTATTCGGCGGCGCGGGTATTTCCGGAGATATGCCCACCACAGCCCTTACCGCAGATGACCTTACCGACAACGGCATCAATATATGCGATCTGATGGTAAAGGGAAAGCTCGCCGCTTCAAAGAGCGAGGCAAGAAGACTCATTACTCAGGGCGGAGTAAGCGCCAACGATACAAAGATCACCGATCCTGCCGCCGTATTCAAGGCAGACGACCTTAAGGGAGACGGTCTGGTCGTAAAGAAGGGAAAGAAGGTATTCCACCGTTTCCTGATCGAAGGCTAAGCTCTGTAGTAGCTCTGCGCTTCTGCCGTTGACACAGTGTGCAATCGGATTTCTGAAAGGAGCTACCGAATGAAAGCTGATTACGGCAAAATAATCGAGACGTTAAATAAAAAAGGAAAGCCGAAAATCCAAGGTGATTTTCGGCTTTCTCATATTTGCACGATGGGTATAGGGGGAAAAACCGATCTTCTGATCAGCCCGAATTCAATCGCAGAGCTGACCGACACTGTAAGATCCCTGAGGCAGTGCGGAATACCGTACAAAACGGTAGGAGCAGCCTCCAACCTTATCTTTTCAGACGACGGCTTCCGCGGCGCCGTCATCCGCACAGTCGGTCTTAAGGGTATTTTCTTTGATGAGGGATCCGTAACCTGCGAGGCAGGCGTATTTCTGCCCGTTTTCTGCCGTGCTGCCGCGTCGTTGGGACTTGGCAGCTTGCATGGAATATGCGGGATACCCGGTACCGTCGGCGGCGCTCTTATGACTTCCGCAGGGGCGTTCGGATGCAATATCTATGACCGTGTAACTTCATGCACAGTCTACCGTCCCAAAACAGACGAAACGGAAACGGTACCGATTTCCGCCTCGGACTTTTCCTACCGCGCCTCACCGTTTTTCGACAGCGACACGGTAATACTGTCTGCGAGCTTCGCCCTTCCAAGGGAGGACAGCGCGGCAATACTCCGTAAAATGCATCAGGTTACCGAAAAAAGAAAGGCAACTCAGCCCGTGGGAGAGCGGAGTGCGGGAAGCTACTTCAAGCGACCGAAAAACGCCCCTCCCGCGGCATTCCTTATCGACCGCGCAGGTCTTAAGGGATACTCAATTGGAGGGGCGGCTGTATCAGATAAGCACGCAGGCTTTATAATAAACAGGGGAAACGCCACGTCAAGTGACATCCTTGCTCTGGCAGACGCGGTAAAACGGCGGGTTTACCAACAGTTCAGCGTACTACTGGAGGAAGAAGCGGAATACGTAGAAGGCTCTGTTGAAGGAACCGGCTGACGCTTTTATCCAATGCACCCGAAAGAGCGCCGTCTGTGACTGAGTATTCCCCATGGCACCGAAAAAAACTTTACCGTCCGCTCCATTTCTGCGCTGCCTTGCGGCAAAGGTCCTCAAGATAATCCCGTCTTCCGAGTGTATCCAGCCACTCCGAGGGAATGTCCCCATATCCGTATAGCGCGCCTGCCAAGCCGCCTGCGACCGCGGCAACTGTATCGGTATCATCTCCAAGATTTACCGCGGCAAGCACACATTCCCTATAGCTACCGGTGTTCAAAAGACACCAGATCGCCGCCTCCAGAGTGTGAACGATATAACCGCTGCTTTGAATGCTGTCCACGGAGGTTTTGAAAAAGCCGTCGCAGAACAAACGCGCGTATTCCGGGGTATCACCGCCGTACCGTTGCGCGCATTCCCTGAGGGCAGATATAACACTCTCCTTAGCAGGAGAGGAAAGTAGCGCTTCGGTAACTGAGGCGTATATATCGCATCCGATCTTTGAAATGCGGTGCCCGTGAGTTATAGCGGAGGCGTCGTATATCATCTGATGCTTATCCCCGATAAATCCTCCGTATACTCCGAAAAGAACAAACGGAAGTATTCTCATAAGAGAGCCGTTTCCGTTGCTGTATCTGTCTGATCTGCCGCTTTCAAGCGGTTTTTTTCCGCCGTTTATATAGTTCTGTATCGCGCCGTAGCAGGTTCCGCCTATATCAAAAGTAACACCTGTGGCAGTATACTCCGCATCACTGTACCAGACAGCAAAATTATCCATCACGCTGCCGTAATCCAACCCGTACTCACACAAGGCATCAAGTGCGGCAACCGTCATCGAGGTATCGTCCGACCAGGTGCCCTCAGGCTGACCGTGAGTACCGTATCCGCGCATTCCCACAACAGGCGATGCCGCCAGCGACTCTCTGCTTTGAAATTCAACCGGCACTCCCAGAGCGTCTGCCACCGCGTGCCCCATGATCACCGATTTAATACTGTATAAAACTCTTTCGTCCATACTAAAGCTCCCTATGTCTGATAATCAAAAAAATTTACACTTTAAATATAGCAGAAACCTTGCGGGTTTGCAATACCCTTTCGCGGTTTTTCATAAAAATTCCGAATATAAATTCAATGCATCCCGCAAAAAATAAACGTGACAGCTTGAATCAATCAACGGGGGCATTGTTATGAACAAAGACAGAAAAAACAACAACGGAAGGCGCTGCGCGGCAAGACGGCTGGCAAGATCGGCCATGTATATTGCTCTGACCGCCATACTCACAGTGACATTCTGCGCCACTGCGTTGCTTGTGTACGCCTGCAGATATTCCAAAAGCATCAGCACCGAGGCGTTTACCGAGCTTGCGCGCACCCAGGATCAGACCACACATCTTTATTATATTTCATACAGATCGGAGGACGGAAAAAGCGACGTTGCAACAGAGCTACCCGATCAATCTCTCTATTCATCACAAAACCGCGAATGGGTATCCTACGCAAATATTCCGGACAACCTTAAAAATGCATTTGTTGCCATCGAGGATCACCGTTTTTTCACACATAGCGGTATTGATCTCAGGCGTACCGCAGGTGCAATACTGGGGTATCTCAGAGGTGGACGAACATACGGCGGCTCCACCGTAACCCAGCAGCTTATAAAAAACGTAACCGGAAACGATGAATACAGTGTATCCAGAAAGCTACACGAAATACTGTTCGCGCTGAAGCTGGATAAAGCGCTGAGCAAGGAGGAAATACTTGAGCTTTATCTGAACACCATATATCTGTCGGATAGCTGCTACGGTGTTGGCAGCGCCGCTGAGTACTATTTCGGGCATGAGTGCGACAAGCTTACTCTTGAGGAATGCGCCGCCCTGGCGTGTATTCCCCAATGCCCTTCCAAATGGAATCCGAGAACCAATCCGCAAAACAACAAAAGCCGACGCGAAACCGTTCTTACACGAATGGCTGAGCTTGGATATATAACCGAGGCAGAGCGTGACAGCGCCGCGCAAAAAGAGCTTAACGTCGTGGCAAAAAAGCGCAAAAGCAGTGAGTCACAGAATGATAAACGCTACTCTTGGTACACCGAAGCAGTGATAGACGAGTCGGTGGAACTTTTGGTTTCCCGCGGAATTGCCGCGAACCGACAGACCGCCACCAAAATGCTGTATTCCGGCGGACTTTCCATCATCACAGCGCAAAACCCCGATATGCAACGCATAGCTGAGAGGTATTTTGCTGACGACAGAAATTTCAAGCATCAGAGCGGAGCTCTTATCACCCCGGAATGCTCAACCGTGATAATCGACCCAAGTACCGGAAACATTCTGGCTCTTGTGGGTGGCAGAGGGGAGAAAAAGGACAACAGAATACTAAATTACGCCACCGCCACCAAGCGATCCCCCGGCTCCTCCATCAAGCCCCTTTCAGTATATGCCCCGGCAATAGACCGCGGCAAAATAACCTACGGCACGGTAATAGACGACACTCCCTACACCTTTAACGGCGGAAAACGGCCCTGGCCATACAACTCACCTCGGGGATACAGAGGGCTCACCACCGTCCGTGACGCAGTCAGCCGATCTGTCAACACAGTAGCAGTAAAGGTTCTCAACAAGGTGGGAAAGCAGGAGGTATTCGACCTTCTCCACAACCGTCTGGGAATGACCGGCCTGATCGACTCGCGAGTAATAGGTGGCGAAAGCTACACCGATATAGCAGACTCCCCCCTGGCTCACGGTCAGCTGACCGCAGGAGTTACTGTAAAGGAGATAACCGGAGCATACACGGCACTGTGTAACGGTGGGATCTATCACCGTCCCAGAACCGTACTGAAAATATATGACAGCAACGGAAAGCTGCTGATAGATAACGCAGATGAGGGAGATCGGGTATTCTCCCCGGAGACCGCAACGGTCATGACAAAGCTTCTGCAAGGCGTAACAAAAAACGGAACAGCAAAATCCGTGAAGCTGAAAAACAGAATAGCCTGCGCCGGAAAAACCGGTACTACCAACGCCAACTGCGACAAATGGTTTATCGGATACACCCCCGATCTTCTCTGCGGAGTATGGTTCGGATATGCCACCCCGAAAAACCTGAGCGGATATTCCGGTACGGTGAATCCGGCGCTGAAGGTGTGGGATGACCTGATGACCGAGCTTTCCACCGAGGAGCTGCTTGGTCATGCTCCGACCAAGCGCTTTCCCGATAACCCCAATATAGTAACCGCCACCTACTGCCGTGATTCCGGAAAGCGAGTTACCGCCGCATGTCTTGCAGACCCTCGTGGGAGTCGTGTGGAAACCGGCTATTTCACCCGTGATACCGTACCGAGGGAATATTGCGACTGCCATGTTTTAGTAAGGTATGACACGGTAAATCACGGTGTTGCGGGGCAGGATTGCCCGGATGCCAATTGCCGCACAGTGGGAATGATACGGGTAAACAGGAGCTTCCCCGTGGACGTCACGGTTGCCGATTCCCAGTATGTTTACCGAGGCTTAGACGGAAATCCGCCATGCCTCAACGCCACCGAGCCATTTTTCCTCAACGCCTTGAAGAAGGGACAGCACGTAGGCCATAGCAGCACCTCGTCTCCCTTCAACCGCTTCTGTCACAAGTGCTATTTCGCGGCGCGCTCACCTTCGCCGCCGGATCAAGAGCAGACTGACAGTACGGCTCCGGGCGAATACGAGGATGAAAGCTTCTGAACGGTATGAATTTACAAATAAAGCCTTGAATCCGATATCGGACCGCAGTATAATTACACTGTAAACTGTGATAAATCCAGAAACGGAGGATATGGTATATGAAAATGATAACCGCCATAGTAAACAAAAGGGATACCGTTCGAGTGTGCGATGCGCTGAGAAAGGACGGCGTGGAATTCACCCGACTTGCCACTACCGGAGGATTTCTCAGATCGGGAAACACTACGCTTCTCATCGGTATAAACGATGAAAGATTAGAGCTCGCCCTGAACATTATCCGCCGTAACTGCTCCAGACGAATGGAAAAGCTACCGATACCGCCCTCAGCGGAGATCCCCGCGGCAGTAAATGTGTCAAACACCGCAGAGGTATTGGTGGGAGGAGCCATCGTATTCGTAAACGAAGTAAGCTATTTCGAAAAAATGTAGTGTAGGAATTCATAGCAGAAAATCAAAAGATCAAGGCTCGGCGCGAAAGGTACGCGCTTTAGCCTTGATCTTTTTTTAATGAATATTTTGACGGAGCTCGGTCATTTTCCTGCACCCATCTCCGCGATCACCAATATCTTTCCCATTCGGGATCCAGCATACGGTGAAGTGCCTCCATGTAGAAATAGTCTCCCCATATATTCATCTCGTCAACGCCGTTATTGCCCGGTTTACTGTATGTTGCGTGGAGCAGAAGACCGTTTGCATACGGAATATCCTTGGTAAGATAGCTGTCTATCAGTGAATTCATCATACGGTTGCAAGCATTTACATAGATCTCGCGAAGCGGATCCGTCTCATCCATATAGTTGATCCCCTCCAGCATGGCGCAAAGCGCAATGGCGGTGGACGATGAATCACGGGGCTCATCCGCGTCATCAGTAAAGGAAAGATCCCAATATGCCACATAGTCTTCGGGCAGATGGTTCAGATAGTAATTAGCGGTAGCCTTGAACAGCTCCAAAGCGCGGTCGGAGGGCTCGTAAACGTAGGTAAGCAAAGGCCAGTACATTGCCCATGCCTGCCCTCTCGCCCAGGCTGAATCGTCGGAGACACCCTGAGCGGTAACTCCTCTCAGGGGCTTTCCTGTCTTCGGGTCGAAATAATACGTATGATAAGTGCTTGCGTCGTCACGGTACGCAACGTTTACGGTGGTATTAAAGTGCTTTAAGGCGATCTGCCTGTAATACTGCGTACCCGTTTCCTCGGTTGCCCAGTAAAGCAAGGGGATATTCATAAGACAGTCAACAATAAGACGGTAATTATCCGTATTGTTCATGGAGCCCCATGCCTGAATAAACTCGCCCTTTTCGCGGTACCTTGAAACCAACTGATCCGCCGCCATAATAGCCGCCTGTCGCGCCTGACTGTCACCCGTAAGCTTCCATGCCGCCACACAGGACGGAGAATACAGAAAGCCCATATCATGGTGATCCACACCCTTTTTCTTGTCGATACGCTGATAAAAGGACGGTATCTGACCCAGCGCTACGTTTTTGTATTTTTCGTCTCCGCTCAATTCATAGGCATGCCAGAGTATTCCCGTCCAGAAGCCGTCATTCCATCCGTCGGTGTTATCCTCTGCCCCGTAAACGTTGTTCACGCTGGAATGGGTGGGAAATTTATCCGTAAACGACGGTAGCGCAAAATCAATTTTTTTAAGCGCTTCCTCAAGGGCGTACTCCAGCTTATCCCGCGTAAGCTGAAATTCCGCATATTTTTCGGTATCCTCTATCTGCGGGATCCAATACCCGTTATCCGGCTTCGGCGTGATTTCGTCATTATTATCCAAGGAGTCCTTACCGCAGGCAACATACGAGAAAACCATTGAAAATGCCAGCAATAAAACAACAGCTTTCAAGAAAAATCTCTTCATGTTCGCAGACAGTCCTTTCTTTTTGATTCTGATCTCCGATACTGCGCCCCTGAGCCGAGGCTACGGGCAGCGGCTTCCCGCAACACCTTATGCAGATCAGTAATTACCGCTGAAATCTCCGTCTCCGATTCCTACGTTCTTTTCGGTAGCATTACCCTCAGCATCAAAGGAATATAGGGTATTTCCGATGATCTTTTCGGTATTTACCAGCTTAAGACCGTTTTCATAATAATACTTTCCGTACCAACCAACGTACCTCTTTGCTATGCCCTGAGAATCAAAGCCGTAAACAACGCCGTCTATGACACAGACAGTATCCTTCTGCAGCTCTCCTGAAACGTAGTAGCGCTCTCCGTACCACCCGCTGTAAGCAGCGGCAGCGCCGTCCGAGTCAAAGGAATACAGTATTCCGTCAACCGTAAGAAACTCGCTCACCACCTTGACGCCCTCACGGTAATATCGCTCACCGTACCAGCCGTTAGCCTTTTCGCCCAAGCCTTCGCCGTCAAAGTAATATACAAATTCCCCGATAAGAACGTATTCATCCTTTGCCATTTCGCCGTTTCTGTAAAAACGGTTTTCTATAAATCCGTCTGCGCGAGCGGAGGCTCCCTGGGCGTCAAAGCTCCAATATACACCGTCGATCTCCACGATCCTGTCTGTCACCTTGATACCTTCCTCGTAATAACTTCCGCTCTCCCAGCCGGTAAGACCTTCGGCATTTCCGTCGGCATCAAAGACATAACATATTCCGTCAAGCATCAGTCGCTTATTCACAGCCTTAACGCCGTCTTCGTAATAGAGATTTCCGTACCAGCCGGTGTATGCCGTTCCGTTTCCGTTTGCGTCAAAGATATAGCACGCGCCGTCAATTTCAAGCTTTTTGTTCACAGCTTTTACGCCGCTTTCATAGTAGACCTCACCATCCCAGCCGGTGTATCCGGTTGCGTTTCCGTTTGCGTCAAAGCTATAGCGCACACCCTCAATATCAAGGGTTTTGTTCACAGCCTTTGTGCCGTTTTCATAGTAAAATCCGCCGTCCCAGCCGGTGTATCTCGTTCCGTTTCCGTTTGCGTCAAAGATATAGCACGCGCCGTCAATTTCAAGCTTTTTGTTCACAGCCTTAACGCCGCTTTCATAGTAGACCCCACCATCCCAGCCGGTGTATCCGGTTGCGTTTCCGTTTGCGTCAAAGCTATAGCGCACGCCCTCAATTTCAAGGGTTTTGTTCACAGCCTTTGTGCCGTTTTCATAGTAAAATCCGCCGTCCCAGCCGGTGTATGCCGTTCCGTTTCCGCTTGCATCAAAGCTATAGCGCACACCCTGGATGTCAAGCTTTTTGTTCACAGCCTTAACGCCGCTTTCGTAGTAGAAGTCGCCGTCCCAGCCGTTTACCACGGTAGCACTTCCGCTTGCATCGAAGCTATAGCGCACACCCTCAATATCAAGCTTTTTGTTCACAGCCTTAACGCCGCTTTCGTAGTAGAAGTCGCCGTCCCAGCCGGTATATCTCGTTCCGTTTCCGCTTGCGTCAAAGCCGTAATACACGCCGCCGATATCCAGCACCTTGTCCACGGACTTAACGCCGTTTACATAGTAGCGGCTACCGTCCCAGCCGCTATACCTTGTCGCTACGCCATCTGCATCAAAGCTATAATAAACGCCGCCTGCAGAAAGCTTTTTATTTACCGCTTTAACTCCGTTCTCATAATAACGCTCCTCATACCAGCCGCTGAACTTGGAAGAGGCTCCGCTTGCGTTAAAATTGTAAAGCTTTCCGTCGATACTCAGCTTCTTGTTCACCGCTTTATCGCCATCCTCATAATAGAAGCCGCCATCCCAGCCGTTTACCGCGGTAGCGTTTCCGCTTGCGTCAAAGCTGTAATACACGCCATCTACCTCAAGCTTGCGGCTTACCGTCATCACACCGTCCTTATAGTGCTTTTCCTCTTGCCAGCCGGTATATTCCGTAGAGGTACCTTCCTCATCGAAGTCGTATAAGAGTCCGTCTATTACCAGTTTTTCATCCTTTACCTCAACGCCGTCACGGTAGTACGAGCCGTCATTCCATCCGCGAACAAGCTCGCTATTGCCCTTAGCATCAAAAGCATAAAGCTTGCCCTCTATCTCAAGGGTATCGCTCACCACCTTTTCGCCGTCAAGGTAGTAAGCTCCGTCCTCTCCCCAGCCGTCCGGAATCTTCGCTCCACCTTCACCGTTGCCTCCGTTGTCGTTGCCTCCGTTGTCATTATCTCCATTGTCGTTACCGCTGCACCCACTGAAGCCAATGCAGGATGAAAAATCAAGAATGCCTTTGACGTAAGAGCAGGAGACCAAAGCAAGCAACATCAAAGCAAACACAATTGATACAAGGATGGCATTAAGCATTTTTCTATTCATAACGTCAGTTCCTTTCTGCTCAAAATGTCTTTTATTTCTCGGTCAGACGGTCAAGCTCAGCCTTGACTGCCTTCATATCCTCAAGCATTTCGGTTTTTTTTCTCGGGTCACGAAGAAGCAGTGACGGATGATATACCGCGCACATACGGTAATCTCCCTTATCAAACCACACGCCATGCTCCTTTGTAATTTTAAAATCGTTTCTTATCAGCCGCATAGCCGATATTCTGCCCAGACAAACTATAAGCTTAGGCTTAACAAGCTTGACCTGCGCGCGAAGATATTCTATACAAAGATCCTGCTCCTCGGGCTTAGGGTCACGGTTCTTCGGCGGGCGACATTTAAGCATATTCGCTATGTAGACCGATTCCCGCTGTATACCGACCACCTCAAGGTATCTGTCAAAAAGCCTTCCCGCTCTTCCCACAAAGGGAATACCGCTGAGGTCCTCGCTCTCACCCGGCGCCTCTCCGACAAACATCAGATCCGCATTTCGGTTACCGCAACCGAAAACCACATTGGTTCTGGTCCCGCAAAGCTCGCACCGAGTGCAGCTCTTGCACTCATTTTCAAGATTATCCCATGTAAGCTCCATAATTCTATCTCACCTTTCCGTTTCCTACTCTTCTCCGTTATTTCTTGCTGTCAATGCATTTCAGCAGAAGCATCGGCAAATCTGTATTTCATGCTATGCCTCAACATCTGGAAAAATTCTTCTGTGAGCCCAATTAACCCCGATTCTCCCAAAGCACGCAATCCGTACCGCGGTATGGCTCCTCTTACATTTCGCCCAATGTCTCAGCGGCGTTCTCGGAGCAGATCACTGTGCAATGCTCACGGATGTAGCTAAGCGCGCCTTTTCCGTTCAGCCTTTCTCCGAATTCAGAAGCAATGTCCCACTCTGCCCCCTCGGTCTCAATAACAAGGAAGCACTGCTCTCCGTGCAAGGAGCAAAAAGCAGACGATCTGCCCTTGAAGCCGACGTCAAGGAGTCGCCTGCAGGCACCGATCAGCTCCTTCATACACCCCAAAGCATATATGCGGCTTTCAAGCTCGGGGGCTTCCACACTGCAGACCACCCCGCGCTTTTTTTCGGAGCCGCCACCGTCTCCGCCGATATGCGAAACGTACATATCGCATCCACCGTCTCCGTCGGGATATATCTGGATAAAGATCCGCGATATTGCCGCATCAAATCCGGTACGTTGCTTAGCCTCGTCGAGAATCGACCAGAACACACGTCTGGTCTCGGTATTGTCGTAGTCTATATTTTCGATTTTGATACCGTAATACTCAAGGTCGTCCCTGGAGAGCCGCACCTTAAGCTTACTGTCTGTTATAAGTACAATTTTCATATATGTATCGCCTTTCTGCCACGGTATTCCCATTATAAGCGATACATTCAGATTCCGCCACACTATATTTTTGGAAAAGCAGGTGGTTATTTGAATAAAGGCGGCATTTTCGCCTTTTTTATGCTGTTCTCCCTGATTTTTCAGCAAGGTATCCGAGTGAAGGAGGTATCAGGGCACACAGTATTGTATATAAAGTATAACATATTTTTCCTTTGATTGTCAACCCCCTTTCTACATTATATTTTTCAAACATTTCTGTATCTTTTATCTGAACACTATTCTGTTATCCGAACACTGATCTGTTATCCGAACACTGATCTCATAGGCGCAGTTCATACGCATGGCGCCGTCCCAACAGGGTACATAGCTGAACCCGCAGAGCATATAACAACGCGGTAGCTGCCGTGCAGAAAGACAGAGACAGCACGGCTCCGTCATACTGTACGGCTTTCGCGCCGCAAACACCCGAAACAACCCCTCAATACACCAAAATGCAATACAAGCCTTTTTTTGCTTTCTTGTGCGTGACAAGGTCATTTATTGCCTCAACCAAACGACATTACCAAAAATATTCCAATATCCGGTAAACACTTATCCGTTCAAGCTATTTCCGTCGGAGGGAGCACGAGCCACGTTTCCGCCTTGTTTTCGCTTGACCGTCAAACAGCCCTCACTTTCTGATCAGCAAGCGCGGCGACGCAAGAGCAATCCCGCATATTATTTCCATATGACAACCAATAACAACAATAATAATCCACAAATCATACAACCAGAGGCATTTTCACATTGAACACAAAAGCGGCGCGACCTTTTCCGGTCGCGCCGCCTAATCTATATTCAATTTGTCATCAACCGTAAGACAGTTCAGCTCACTTGCTTGTAATGATCTCCACCGCCGCATCAAGCAGATCGGTCTCCACAGTCTCTATAGTACCCGCATCGCACAGCGCAGCAAGCTTAGGATCAATGGGAAGGCGTGCGAGCACGGGAATGCTGTACTGCATTGCGATCTCATCAACGTGGCTCTTTCCGAACACTTCTATTTTCTTGCCGCAATCGGGGCACAGCATATAGCTGTAGTTTTCGATAATACCGAGTATCGGAATATTCATCATTCTCGCCATATTGACAGCCTTGGCGACTATCATTGATACCAGATCCTGGGGGGTGGCAACAATAATAATTCCGTCAAGAGGAATTGACTGCATTACCGTCAGCGGAACGTCTCCGGTCCCGGGAGGCATATCCACATACATATAGTCAACGTCGCCCCAGACCACGTCAGTCCAGAACTGCTTTACAGTTCCTGCGATAACAGGACCTCTCCAGACCACGGGAGCAGTCTCGTCACGCAGAAGCATATTAACACTGATAGCGTGAATGCCGGTGTGGGTGGTCAAAGGAAGGATACCGTCCTCACAGCCGGTAACGTCTCCTTTAAGCCCGAATATTTTCGGTATAGAAGGACCGGTAATATCTGCATCAAGTATCGCCGTCTTATAGTCAAGACGACGGGTAAGCGTAGCAAGCAGAGCGGTGACCGAGGATTTTCCAACTCCGCCCTTTCCGCTTACAACACCGATGACATGCTTTATATCGCTTGCCTTGTTCTGAGGCTCAATAAGGCTCTGGGGCTCGCGCGAGCCGCACTTTGCACTACAAGTAGAGCAATCATGAGTGCATTCCGACTCTTCGTTCTGATTTACTTTTTCGTTTTCTGCCATTTTATAATCATTCCTTTCGATGTATACCGCGCCGCACAGTAAGAAGAGCGCGGATTATATCCTTTTTATTATTATATACCATTACCCACTTTTTTTCAAGCCCTAATAAGGAATTTTACAAATTAATTGAAATATTCACATATATGGGTTAAAATATAATATACGGTGAATCAACACCGCCAAGCCTGAAAGTCACAGCTATAAGGTTGTAAATCCTCAAAACGGTTTGTAAGCACAAAACAGCAGTTATTCACGGAAAGGTACTCATAAAAATGAAGAAAACACTTTCATTGCTGACGGCAGCGCTTTTACTGATAGCCGTAGCGGCTCTACCGGCATGCGCCCCCAAAGCCGAAGTGCCTCAAGAGCTCTCGTTTTTCGCAATGGACACCTATATGACGCTTAAGGTATATCGCGGAGAACGAACTGAAAACGAGGCTGACGCCGCGTTATCCGCCGCCAAGGATGAGATACAAAGAATAGAAAAACTGATTTCGGTAACGGAGGAAAGCAGTGAGATCGCCGCTCTTAATCTCGGTGAGGTGCTGGA
>JAFVTO010000152.1 GCA_017503165.1 Clostridia bacterium
CTCGACGGTCCGTGACACATAAATTTCGGCAGAGATATTGTTTCCTCTGCCGATTTGTGATATAATGGGATTAGCGAAAAGCCTCTCCCTTTGGGAGAGGTGGCGGCGTAGCCGCCGGAGAGGGCAAATTGTTGCAACGACTACCCTCTCACCCGCTACCGCGGGAGCTCTCCCTAAGGGAGAGCCTAAAGATACGTGCATCTTTAGGGGCATGGGCTTTGCCCTGTGCCTTTGTAATACAAAGGCGAAACTGGCGATAAAACAGAACGATAAATAAGAATTTGACGAAGGAGGTAAATATATGGAGTACTTATTTGCTGTACTGATTCTTATCGTTGCTGTGGCAATAGTTGTGATATTAGCGAAACGCATTGCATCGCATACTTTCAAATGTAAGCATTGTTCCAAGGAGTTCAATATCAAATGGTCGAAGGTAGTGGTTACTGAGCATTCCGGTAATGAATATATGTTGATATGTCCTTATTGCAAAACCAAGGACTGGTGTACTGAGCAGCCAAAAAAGTGATCGACAAATTCCAATTTATCGAATAACGAACGCCGACAGATTTTTGGGAAAATCTGTCGGCGTTAATTATTTGTTTACTGCGGAGCAAAACTGCACCATATGAAACAACTGACTATAAACTCTCCGCAAATTTTGCAAGCCCTTCGCTGGGCTTTTTATTGCTCTTGGCGAAGCAAAACCGCCGTCAAACTCCGACGTCGGTTTTACTCGCCTCGCGGCGCTGTTCTTTTTTATTGTTTGGCTTCGCCTCTCTCACTGTATCTAAAGGAATGTTTTATCTTCTGTAACGCGCGGTTCGTCGTAATTTGTGTTTGAAAAGGATATTTTATCTTTTTTATTGCGGGGTGGAAATGATTGGTTCTCCCCGTGTCACAATGCGAAGAATTGAGAATTTTCCAAAGCCTCGCACATCGACATTCAGCTCCGCTGAAGTCGGGGGGAGTGTGGCAATCGACAATCGTCTGCGACGAAGTCGTGACGGGTAGGGCATGAGAACCTAAAGCCTCGCCTTCCGCTTTGTCGTAGACGAAGTCGATATGCGTCCCGGTTTATATTCAATGTTGAAAAAGCTCTTGATTTTTGTACCTATTTGTGTTATACTGTGGGTAACGATCCGTAAAATGGAAAAAGAAAGAGTTAGCGTGAAAGCAACAGCGCGGCTGAAGAACAAGCCTCAGATATTTTAAAGTCGCTCCATGCGCCCCTCGGCGCGCAGAGCCTGAGAAAGGTATGGTAACTACTATGAGTAATTTAAGATTGAAAAAATTGCTTTTTGCAATATTGCCTCTGCTTATGGCATTGACCTTAATTGCAACTTTGGTTTCCTGTGATTTAAGCGATGTAGATACGAACAACGGCTCAAACCCGGATTCGGATAATGAAGACAAAGACAGTGCCGAGATCAAGGACACTGACATTTTTACAAAAAAGCAAGCTGTTCTTCTGCTCGGTCAGTCAAACATGGCGGGTAGAGGTGATGTCACCACTGTAGAACCGATTTCTGATTCGAGAATTACTATGCTTCGCAACGGTTCATGGGTACCCATGCAGGAGCCTATCCACGACGATAAGCCCTCTCTTGCCGGAGTCTGTCTTGCCGCCAGCTTTGCCAAAGCCTTTGTGGAGAAATTCGACTGTGAGCTCGGCCTTATTCCCGGCGCCTTCGGCGGTACCTCTCTCGAGGACTGGACTGTAGGCGGTAGCTACTATAACAGAGCTCTCGACATGGCGCGCGCCGCACAGCAGGATAGCGAAATCTGCGCTATTCTGTGGCACCAGGGTGAGAGTGACCAGCGCAATGCGCAGTACGCCCAGCAGCTCCGTGTAATACTGGATTGCTTTATAAAGGATCTCGGACTGGACAGCGGTGAAATCGTCATAATAACAGGCGAGCTCGGAGAGTTCCGTTCCTCCTCTGCCGATACTGTCAACAACGCTCTCAAAAGCCTTTCGGATAAATATGCAAATTACGCAGTTGCCTCCTCTGCGGGCTTGACTGCGCAGGACGTAGATGTGCACTTCGACGCGGCAAGTCTCAGGGTTTTCGGGTATCGCTACTTTGCGCATTTTTACAAGATCAAAACCGGAAAGACCTATACTTTCAACGAAGATCCTCAGAGCTATCTCATTGCGCCCGGTGCGTCGGACGAAACCGACGGCTAAGGTTTCGCAGGCTGACGGAACTCAAGGCTGTTCTTTCAACGTATAATAAACCCGACCGTGCGATTCCACAAACGTTTTGATCGAGTGGTACAATATAACTGCAGTGTACTGATGAAAAAGGAAGGTGTATAGCGTGAAAGGTTTTGCGCGGCTGAAAGCTAAGCAGTAGATACTTTCACGTCGCTCTTTGCGCCTCTCGGCGCGCAGAGCCGAACAAAGGAAAGGTGATTAGCGTGAAAGATGTTGCGCGGCTGAAAGCTAAGCAGTAGATACTTTCACGTCGCTCTTTGCGCCTCTCGGCGCGCAGAGCCGAACAAAGGAATGGTGATTAGCGTGAAAGATGTTGCGCGGCTGAAAGCTAAGCAGTAGATACTTTCACGTCGCTCTTTGCGCCTTTCGGCGCGCAGAGCCGAAGAAAGGAATGGTGATTAAGATGAACGGTATTAGAACAAGTAAAGATTCTATTCTTTTGATGGAAAAACGCCCTGCGGAATGCTTTGAAGAAGCATATCCGATCGGCAACGGTTTTCAAGGCGCTATGATCTACGGGAACACTGAAAACGATCGCATCTCTCTCAACGAAGATACGCTGTGGTCAGGATATGCAAGAAAGGACCTCTTCGGCAAAAATTGCGCAGAGTCACTCAGGCGCGCAAAGGAGCACGCTCTGAACGGTGACTGTGTTGCCGCAAACGAAGAATTGCGTTCAAATTTCAGCTGCTACGCATCCCAAGCCTACCTCCCTTTGGGAGATCTTACCTTATCCTTCACCAATACCCAAGGAAGGGTTACCGGCTATAAGCGTACTCTTGACCTTGCTCGCGCTGTAGCGACGGTAAAATACACAAGAGGTGATGCCGAATATACCGTGATCGCATTCGCATCGCACCCGGACCGCGCCATCGTATACCGTATAGAAGCGCGAGGTAGTGACGGTGAGCCCATCCGAAAGATCTCCCTTAAAGTCGGTCTCAGCAGTCAGCTCTACTCGAAAACCTATACACTGAACGGTCTTTTGTATATGGAGGGCGAATGTCCAGTATCCTCCGAACAAAATATTCATCGGTGTGAGCGCAAAACGCAATACTTCGATGACCCGAAGCAAAGGGGCATAAGATTTTTGGCAACAGTTGATATTCTGACCGACGGACGCAAAAGCGACAGTCTCAACGCAATGTCGGTTTCGAACGCAAGCTTTTGCGAGATACGCATCTCTTCTGCAACATCCTTCAACGGTTATGACAAGCACCCTTACACGCACGGACGTGATTTCCGCGCTATTTGCAACTCAATGCAGGAAAATCTTTCAAAGAAAACCTTTGAGGAGCTTTTCGCAGCCCATGTCAAGGACTATTCGGAGTATTTCAACCGCGTAAAGCTGGATCTCGGAAGCGATAAAAAAGCATCTCTTCCCACCTCCGAGCGTATGTGTCGCTTTGAAGAGGGCGGCTCTGATAAAGCGTTGCCTGCTCTGCTCTTTAATTTCGGCAGATATCTGACTGTTGCCGCGTCACGACAAGGCAGTCAACCTACAAATCTGCAGGGCATCTGGAATGAGCATTACAACGCGCCCTGGCAGTCTAACTATACCATTAATATCAATACGGAGATGAATTATTTCCCAACTCTCGGTATTGATCTTGCGGAAATGTACCAGCCCTTGCTTCAAATGATTAGTGACCTTTCGGTATCGGGAAGAGCAACGGCAAGGGCTCTGTACGGCGCTGACGGTTGGTGCGCTCATCACAACACTGACCTGTGGCGACATACCTCTCCGGTTATCGGAGATCCCAGATATATGTTCTGGAATGCTGCGGGCGGTTGGATGTGCCATCATCTCATGGAATACTATGAATACACCCTTGACAAAAGGTTCCTTAAAACCACCGCGTACCCGATAATAAGAGAGGCGGCAAGATTTTATCTTTCACAGCTTGCTACGGTGGATGGCTACCGCATAGTCCTTCCCTCAACCTCTCCCGAAAATGCCTACAAGGTAGGAGATGCGGTAATATCGGTATCCGAAACGGCAGAAATGACCATGGCGGTCGTTCGAGAGCTATTTAAAAATTATCTGCGTATATGCGAGATATGTAAGCTTTCGGATGATATCACCGAGAAGGTAAAGGAGGAGCTCCCTTTGCTGTTGCCGATCCGCATATCCTCCGACGGTCGCATAATGGAGTGGTACCGCGAATGCGAAGAAAGCGAAGTAAACCACAGACACGTCTCCCATCTGTATGCCTTCTATCCCGGACATGAGTTTGATCCTATGTCCTCCCCGGAGCTTTACGCAGCCTGCAGAAGATCCCTTGAGGTGAGAGGTCCGGAGGGGACCGGTTGGGGACTTGCATGGAAGACCTGTCTTTATGCAGCGCTGTGGGACGGTGATGCCGCGTACTCATTTATCAAAAAACAGCTCCGCCTTAAGAGAGACAAGGGTTATAATATGCTTAACGGCGGCGGATCATATTCGAATATGCTCTGCGCACATCCGCCGTTCCAAATCGATGGCAATTTCGGAATCACAGCCGCTATCTCCGAGATGCTTCTTCAATCAGAGCTTGACACCGTCCATCTGATTCCGGCGCTTCCCTCCGAATGGAAAAATATCAAGGTGGAGGGGCTCAAAGCCAAAGGAAACCGCAAGGTATCCTTTACGGTCGAGGATGGGAAGATCACGGAGTACCGCATTGAAGGAAGTCTGCCGTCAAAAATCCTTATCGCAGGCAGGGAACAGTAGCTATCTGTCTGAACCTACAGTATTATTTCTGTTTCGTAGACAGAACACTGTTTCGCGTTTTGCGTAGCAAAGTGTTTAACAGTATGACCTCGACTGCAAGAGTATCACTTGCAAAGGTCGGATCATGGACAGCAAAACAGGTAACAAAATAACGAAAGGCACTTATGGCAACGACTGCCGGGTCGTTATCATAAGTGCTTTTGGGACTTTTTTCGGTACGGTGTTCATAACATACCTCGCTATCCGGTACTGAACAAAAAATCGGCAGTACAAACGGCGCAATCGGCTGTCGGTACTGCCGCCAGGTACGGGGATTCATAACAGATTTATCCCTTATGGATAAACAAAAAGTAGCAGTGCTGACACCCGGGATCGGGAATCGGCACTGCCGTTGGAGCTGGTGAAAGGATTTGAACCTTCGACCTGCTGATTACGAATCAGCTGCACTGCCCCTGTGCTACACCAGCATAAGCTCTTCTGCGCTTCTTCGCTAAAGCATGTAATTCGGAAAAGTGTGCTACATATTTCAGCACACAAGAATCGCGTTGTTTCAAGAGAAGAATTATGAGCAATTTGATAAATCGGCATCGACACACCAATGAATGCCGAAACACCAACAAACGGTATTATAGCATATACTCAAGGCTTTGTCAATAAGTTTAAGCGATTTTTAATTATTTCTTCATGATTTCAGGTGTAGATTTCGATGCCTCTGCGCGTGAGCGCGCGACATTTAATGTAGGATTTTTTTACAACGGGGCTCGGTAAAAATTTCTTCAAAAAAATTTGAAAAACCCCTTGACAAATCCGTCTTATTGAGATATAATATCAACAACAGCAAGAGAAGCTGAATAACCAAGTGCGTTGGATTAAAGAACCGACGTATGAGCAAATGGATGAAGGCTGCAAGAAAACGGAAAGGAGGAGCTGAATGACAGAGAGAAACACCAGGCAAAAGGAAACGGTACGGCTGGTTTTCATGAAAATGCGAACCCATCCGACGGCAGAGAGCGTAGTAAGCGCAGTTCAGTCAACCGATCCGACCATCGGCAGAGCCACAGTATACAGAGTTCTTGCTTCCATGGCGAAGCACGGAGAGATACTGAAGGTTCACGTAGCGGACGGAGCGGACCGATTTGATTTCAACAATTCGCCTCACAGTCACATAAAATGCGAGAGCTGCGGCGCGGTGGATGACGTGATCACGGCAGAGCCGGATGACAGTATACCGACGATCCTGGATTGCAGGGGATATGTCGTTCTGAAGAAGACTGTTCTGTATTACGGTCTGTGTCCTGATTGCTCGGCAAAAGAAAAACAACAGTAAATAAATTAAAAAAACAAATTTTGGAGGAAACAAAAATGAAGTACGTATGTCAGGTTTGCGGTTATGTTCACGAGGGACCCGAGGCTCCCGAAAAGTGCCCTGTTTGCAAGGCGCCCGCTGAGAAGTTCACTAAGCAGGATGCGGAGATGACTTGGGCGGCAGAGCACGTTGTCGGAGTAGCATCCGATGCTCCCGATGACATCAAGGAGGATCTCAGAGCTAACTTTATGGGTGAGTGCACCGAGGTCGGTATGTATCTTGCCATGGCAAGAGTAGCGCACAGAGAGGGCTATCCCGAGATCGGTCTGTATTGGGAGAAGGCAGCTTACGAGGAGGCAGAGCACGCTTCCAAGTTTGCGGAGCTGCTGGGCGAGGTTGTGACCGCTTCCACTAAGAAGAACCTTGAGATGAGAGTCGAAGCCGAGAACGGCGCAACCATGGGCAAGACCGACCTTGCTAAGAGAGCAAAGGCTCTTAACCTTGACGCTATCCACGATACCGTCCACGAGATGGCCCGCGACGAGGCTCGTCACGGTAAGGCGTTCGCGGGACTGCTGAAGAGATATTTTAACTGAGTCTTTAAAGTGAAATCGACGGTTTAAGTAAACGACCAATATAGCTATACACAATCAAAAGGAGCAGGCTTCTCTCTGCATTCTTAGCGGAGAATTGGCAGGCACAAAATTTCGGCAGAGAACTTGCTTTCTCTGCCGATTTGTGTTATAATGGGAGCAGAAAAAAAGCCTTCCTCCGGGAGGAAGGTGGCACGCGGAGCGTGACGGAAGGAGCCTGCGTGACTTTAGCTTTGTGCTAACTTCATTGTAACGCGCTCTCCCTCAGTCGCCTATGGCGCCAGCTCCCTCCCGGAGGGAGCCTTAAGATGCGCGTAACCTTAGGGGTATGGGCTTTGCCCGAAGCCTTTGTAATACAAAGGCGAAACTGGCGATAAAGGAGATATTATGAACTATCAAAAATTAATGACAGATTCCTTAACCGCTCTCTTAGATGGAAA
>JAFVTO010000153.1 GCA_017503165.1 Clostridia bacterium
GGGAGCCTGCCTTCGCTCCTTCGTATGCCTTAATTAAAGACTGCAAAACGAGTGACAAAAGTAACGCAAAGGCACTTATGGCAAATGATTTCCATAAGTGTTTTTTGCTACCTTCCGGGAGGTGCGCCGCCCCTCGTGTCATCCTGAGCGGAGGGCGAAGCCCGCAGTCGAACCCGTAGGGCGATGCGTAGCATCGGGATCTACGATGGAAAGAATGCTGTTCTCGCCCGAGATCCTGCTCGGCTTTGCCTCTCACTGCTCCGCAGTTCGACTTCGCTACGCTTCGCTCAGGATGACACGGGCGGCAATCGTGTGTAGCCACGGTTGCTATGCTTGCTAAAGCACAGTCATTCTCAATCAACTCCCATTTGATTTTATCAATACTGCCTACATTGAAATCAACTGTCGTTTGTGATATACTATATACAACGAAAGCAGCTTTCAAATATTTCAAAGGAGAAACGTATGAGTATTGAAATTATAGGAAAACAGATCGCATCTTTGCGTAAGGAAAAAGGAATCAAACAAGAAGAACTCGCAAATTACGTTGGTGTAAGTACACAGGCAGTCTCCAAGTGGGAAAACGGCGGTGTTCCAGATACTGAACTTTTGCCTAAAATTGCAGACTTCTTTGGAGTTTCGGTAGACTCTTTGTTTGGACGAAATATTACAGATTACAGTGGTCTCAGATCTGCGTTAATTAAAAAGATATGTGACACTCCACGTGACGAACGCTTTAAACTTGTTTTCAATTATTGTTGGGATATGGAAAGAGCAATGATGCCCCATGGAGACAGCATAGAAAAATGCAGTATTGAAGATTATGAAAAAGGAATTGGCACGGATGCACAGCATTATTCTTCAATAATGCAAAACGACGGATTTACCCGAATGGGAATTGCTAACCGTTCACAATATTTTTTGATTGTTCCCGAGCCTAAAAGTACAAATGATGCATATTTTAAGGAAATTGATTATCCTTCTTTTTTTAGAGATCTTTCGGACGAAGATTTTTGGAATGCTTGTGTCTATCTGAACAAACGTGATTTCAAAAAAGCATTTACAAGTGCATTGTTTATAAACAAATTAGGGATCAATGCTGAAAAGGCAGGAGAGATATTAAGCAAACTAAAAAAATACAAAATGGTATACTCGACACAAGTTGAAATGGATGATGAGATACAAACGTTTTATCATTTTAGTCCTACCCCCTCATTTATCGCTTTGCTGATTTTTGCACGGGAGATCATTGATAAACCCGAAATATTTGCGTACTATTGCGGCGGTAGAGAAAAGCCATATCTTGAATAATTGTGTGCGTGGATTTCTATGGATAAATTTCTGTATTTGTTGTCTTTAAGTAAGTCAGTACTTCTTCTGCCTATATATATAAAATTCCCACAAACCGTAAGCTTCGGTCTGTGGAAATTTTTTTGTTGCTGCGTTTTCTCCGTTAAGAACAGCAGAGAAAAACGTGATGTTCTTATCGGAGAAATAAGATAGGAGTATGGGCATAGCCCGATGCATTTGTTATACAAATGCGAAACTGGCGATAAAAACCAGAAGAGAGAGTGCTGCGGAAGCAAAATTGTAGTGAACCGTCAGCTCTGTTTTTTCTGCCATGAGAATATGCAAAGCATTTCAAAGCTATATGAGTCAACGCAGAGCTATACGAGTCAATGCAGAACGATGCCGCAGCATGAAGCCTCGGTGCCTGTTATATAGCGCCTCCGTGAGCCGCGATGGCGGAGTTTTTATATATCGGATCGTCTGTAACTTCCTTTATAACGGTTATATCGTCCGGGAAGCTGACGGCTTCGTTTTCGTCGCTCAATTCGATCTCCATGATAGCCTTATCGTTCCAGAAGGGATAGACGTCTATTTCGAAATACTGGTTTTTATGTATCAGGCAATATCTTGTTTTGCGGACCTGCTTTTTCGTGGTATCGGCATCCAATAGCAGCTCCAGATATTCGTCCTTCGACAGCCTGCTTTCTATTTCTACCCTCTTGGTACCGGTGACCGTTCTTTTTACCGTCTTGAAGTAGATAAAGTGTCCCGCCTCGCCTCTCTGTCTTACCCGTACCTCCTCGTCTTTTTCCGAGCGGAGATAGGTCTGGATTATTTCAACGCGGCGACAGGTCGGGTTAGCCTCAAGCAGACGGATATCGGGATAGCCGATAAGAAACTTTCTTTCTATCTCGTAAGGCTCCGGCTCTCCTAAGAACACGGAGATCTCCTTTATCACTCTGTCTATCTTCCGGTCGAAGGGAGAGGAATTGTCGATAACTCTGAGGTGGGGATGTCCCGTCCATGCGGAAATTATCGCATCGTCCATAGCCGCCGCCTGCTCCACCGTCTCGGTGCGGGCTTTGTTGTTGGAAAGTGTGTAAAACTCCTCTGCTCCCTTTGCGGCGGTGACCAGATGGAATACCGCGTCGTATTTGTCCCGAAGCTCGGTTTCGTTCATACCCAGCTCTCTCATAAGCCGAGTAAACTCATCGTCGGTCATATACGCCTTGTTATCCATTGCACCGCGGTCGCATACAATAAGGACCTTTTCTCCTCCGCGCAGGGCTCTTGCGGCTTCTTCATATATCTTTTCTCTTTCAAGCTGGAGTTTTAACAGCGCACGCTGAAAATCGTAATTTGTATTGAGCGTCCGGGGCGAAATGCCGCCGGTTATCAGCTCCGTCGCTGTTTCCGATATAAATATAACGCAGTATCCGAGCTGCATGAATCTCTCCTGGATACGGCTCATCGCAGTGCTCTTTCCCGCGCACGGTCCTCCGGTCAGAACTACACGGGTGATGTTCTTTTCCGAGCTTTCTTTTCGGGAGCGCGGCTCGTTCCCGCGGTATTACAGTCTCTCATTTGTGTACCCTTTCGCTATCTGTTTTTTCGTAGGCTGTGTCAAGGTCAGAATCGGTGACAGAGCCTTTTGTGTTATGATCATATTATACACTCTTAACTCAAATAAATCAAGACCTATCTGCGTGATATAAGCAAAATTTTGGGGACAGAGCCTTGGAATATCACTCATTTGCGCTCTTTCGGGAAAGGGGGTTAAACAGACAGGGTTGAAAATGTTCTCCGTTACATATTGACACAACTCTCAATTTATGGTATAATTCAACAAAAGCAACGTACCGCATCAATCCCCCATGCAACCACCGAGTATGTGCGGTATTGATCCGTACCCCACCTAAATAAACTCCGGACAGTAAAGAAATGAAATACAGTAGTGATATACAGAAAATAATAGATGCCGTGCCCCATAGCGGCGATCAGCCCATTGATTGGGACGGGCTGGGTAAAACAAAATTAAAATCAGTATTCGAGAAGATGGCAAGCACGCCGCAAAACCCCGAGTATCACAGCGAGGGCGACGTGCTGACTCACACCAAGCTGGTATGTCAGCGGCTGGTGGAGCAGGAGGAATATTCAAACGCAAGTGACCGGGATAGAACAGCGCTTTTTATTGCCGGACTACTTCACGACATCGGAAAAATAGCCTGTACCCGACTTGAAGACGGCAAGTGGGTATCTCCGCACCATGCCCTGACCGGCGGAGTTATGGCAAGAGAGTTTCTCTGGAAGGAGCTGGGGCTTTGCGGCACGTCGGAGGCTCAACAGCTTCGCGAGGAGATCTGCGCATTGGTGAAATATCATTCCTTCCCCCCTTACGCTATTGACGATGCAGAGTCGGAAAGGAAGATGCTTAAGATTGCCTCAAACGGGCAGCTTATAAAAGGCTTTTCCGTAAGAAAGCTCTGTATTTTGGAGCGAGCGGATGCTCTGGGACGTATTTGCGAGGATTCCGAGGAGCAGCTGAATAAGACGGAATGCTGTCTGATGCTGGCTGAGGAGATGGGCTGTGCGGACACTCCTTATCCTTTTCCATCTCCATTTGCACAAAGAAGCTATATGTCGTCAAGAAGCGGCAGTAAGGACTCAGCGCCGTTCAATCCTTCCTACGGTCAGGTTATCCTGCTCTCAGGGCTGCCCGGAACCGGCAAGGATACGTGGATATCGAGAAACTGTCCCCAGCTTCCGGTCATATCTCTTGATGCTATAAGAGCTCAGCTAAAAGTCTTACCCACCGACAATCAAAGTCCGGTCATAGCCGAGGCTCATGAGCGAGCAAGAGCGTTTTTAAGGAGCAAGCAAAGCTTCGTCTGGAACGCCACCAACATAACAAGCCTGCTGAGATCAAAGCAGATCTCTCTTTTCGAGCAGTACAACGCCTCGGTTAAAACGGTCTTTCTGGAAACTGATTGGAGCACGCAGCTTAAAAGAAACCGTTCCAGGAAAGCTGAGGTTCCGGAGAGGGTAATAGAAAAAATGCTTTCAAAGTTAGAGCTACCGGAAAGCTTTGAATGCGAAACAGTAACGTGGGAGACAGTCTGAGCGCGTTACGGAGCGACACACCATGAATGAAAGGAACAGACACAAAAATGGATACACTTATCAAATATCCGAGAACACGGCACCTTAAGGGCTCTCGGCTACAAAAGGGCGACGAGGATCTCAGCCAGATCCCGTTCAGTGAAATATTCGGAAGGCACATAGTTATCGAGGAAAAGATAGACGGCGCCAATACTGCGATCTCCTTTGATCCGAGCGGAAGGCTTTTGCTCCAGAACCGTGGACATTATCTGGACGGCGGCGGAAAGGAGCGGCATTATAATCTGCTTAAAATGTGGGCGAATACCCACCGCGATATTTTCTTCCGGGTGCTGGGCAGCCGTTACATAATGTACGGAGAATGGATGTATGCCAAGCATACAGTATTTTACGATGCTCTGCCCGACTATTTTATGGAATTCGATATATACGACAGAGAGCGAGGTGTCTTTCTTGACACAGCCTCACGGAGAAGCTTTACCGAAAGGATGGAGGTGGTACACTCCGTTCCGGTTATCGGAGAAGGCGTCTATAAGAAGAAGGAGCCGATACTCGCTCTTCTTGCTCACTCCAACTATATTACCGACAGCCATATCGAAACCCTGCGCAGACTGGCTGAAAAGCAAGGGCTGGATGCGGACGCAGTTTGCAGTGAGACCGATACTTCCACCGATATGGAGGGGCTGTATATAAAGGTAGAGGAGAACGGAACCGTCGTTGAAAGAATGAAGTATGTAAGACCGTCCTTCGTTCAGGCGATCGGTGAAACGCAAACCCACTGGGTGGACCGCCCTATTATCCCCAATCAGCTGGCAAGGCAGAATTATTGAGGGTGGAAAACGGACTCGACCGCCTTTAGCGAAAAAAGCTTTTGATCAACGGCTCTGTCACTGAAAACGACTGAGTTCAATGATCTCGAGGAATAACCACACATTCCGGGAGAGATGCTTTAGTGTGCGGTAATCGTTAAGAATACAAAAAAATAAATGAGGCTTTCACAAACGCGAAATTCATAGCGTTTATGAAAGCCTTTTCTATTCGGCAAGATTGATTATTTTTTTGTTTTTGCTACGAGCATACCGAAGCGTTTTATATGCTCCTCCGTATGTGTGCGAAACGTAAGCTATAACGAGATCTGCTTCAGAGACCATCCATTCGTTTCGCTTGATGATGGCATAACGAGGAGGTGTATTTTCTATAGGAGGATAGAGGGTAGAATCATATAACTTAGCATTGATAAGATATTTAATTTTTTCTTGTTGAGACTGTGTAATATATGGCGTAACGAAAACAATCTCACAGCCTGATTTTTCCTTTTTAATTTTTCTACAGATTGATGCGCAGTGGTTATCAAAATCTCCATAACCACCAAAATAAAAAATGATTCTTTCCTCTCTCTCAATATTACTTTTTAAGGTTGTTACTATTTTTTTGCTCAAATCCGAATTTATACGCAATGTTCCGTGTCCAATGAAAGTAATTATCATTTCTCTATCCTCATCGTGGAATTCCGACATCAATTATACTCTTTGGTTAGCAATTTGTCAATATCGTGGAACTCCACGAGAGAGAAAAATTTAATCAACATATAATATTTGTGGAATTCCGTGAAGAATTGCTGTGATAGGAGAAACAGATATTATGTTAAACGACGCTATTGTCAAAAGAATAAACGAAGTATGCAAGGAAAGGGAAGTCAATATTTGTGACGCCTGTTTGAAGGGAGGAATGTCTCCGTCGGCAATTTACGATTTGATAAAAGGTCGAACAAAGTGCTCTAAGATAATAACTGTTAAACGGTTTTGCGAAGGCGCGGGGATCACCCTTTCTGAATTTTTTGATAGGGATTATTTCAATGAGCTCGAGGAATAACCACACATTCCGGGAGAGATGCTTTAGTGTGCGGTAATCGTTAAGAATACAAAAAAATGAGGCTTTCACAAACGCGAAATTCATAGCGTTTATGAAAGCCTTTTTTCTTTTGAGTCCGAGCCCTGCAACATTTAAGACGATTAGCCGCAAATCACGGTTGCTTTTGTTTGGATTTCGCGACGCGCAACGGATCTAATTTCCCCTCATCACCAATCGTATGATGTTACCTTATAGTTGTTTTCCGGCTTTACATCCTTTTCAAGAGCAGGGTCAAGGTGGAATCTGCGCATAAAGGCGATCAGCTCCGCGCCGCTCATCTGAACCTCGTAAACGAGATAATCCACGGCCTTGCCGATCTCCATAACCTCACCGATGATGGACGTATCTCTGCCAAGCTCAAGGCGAAGTCCGTCGTCGGTCCCCAAAACAGAAGTGCTTCTCATTTTCTCTATTTCCTTTCAAATCAGATTTTTATTTTTTCCGTTTATTCACCTATTCATCCTCGCCGTTCTGCTCGGAAATAAATTCCTCCAGAAGCTGGGGAAGGCGTGTCATTATTTCGTCATGCCTCAGCTTGTCGGCGGCATATGCGCGGCGAAGGAGCGAGGCGGGAACGAAATCGTCGTATTTATCAAAAACAGGAACCTCTCCCGCTCCGGAGAGAGAGTATAAGTCGATGCCCTCGTCGGAAATATGTGAGCAGAGGGTAGACAGTAGCTCATAGGCATTGCCATGCTCCATGCGGAAGGAGATATAGTAACAGCCCTCATAGTCGATGGCGCTGATGCCGAGCTCTGAGCGATATTTGGAGATCAATTTTCTCAGGGTGCGGAAGGAGCGGGTTCCAAGCCAGGGGAAGAGGCACCAGGAGTAACCTCCCAGATGCACAAGAGAGGAGCGAAGCATACCCGTCCGCCTTGCGGTTTCCCTGGCAACGCGCAGTCTTTGGGCGGCGTTGGGCTTAAGATAGGGGTAGATCACGTCCTCGCTGAGCACGCGCCGCATTCTTTCCAATATCCTTGTATGGATCTCGCCGTAATCTCCCGGCCAGCTTATCTCCATTTTTCCTTCGACGGAACGGACGTAGATCAGCTTCGACGGAAGATCCAGCTCCTCCACCTCCCATACTCTGCCTGCGAGAGCAAAGCGGTCTCCCACGGGAGGCGGGGTGGTTATTGTACCTATCTCATCCGAGCCGCAACGGACGGTATAATCCTCGCTGTCCTTGAACACGGCATAGAATTTAAAGCTGTTTGTAAGGCGTTCGCCGGAAAGTCCGACTATCAGGCCCCCTGTTTCGGTCTTTTCAATAAAATCGTTTTGCAGCATTCCGAGAAGCAGGGTTTTGTAGTCTTCCTTGGATACGTGAGCAAAGGGCGGCAGAGACATTACCTTTCCCGCAAGCTGAGCGGCGGTAAGCTCTCCGGATGCCGCAAGCACACTTAGGGTTTGCTGGAACATCAGGCTAAAAGGCAGTTTTTTTACCGTGGGAGGCTCGATAAATCTCTCTTCGGCGTAAAGCTGGATTATAGCTATCGCCTGCAGCAGTCGCCAGGGAATAAGCTGAGGGAGCGGCGTGTTTGGCAGTGGCACCTCCTCGCGGAATACCATCATCATTTCCGGCGGCGCGCCACGACGTCCCGATCTGCCCAATCTCTGGAGCATGGAGGATACGGAGTTGGGTGCTTCGATCTGAACTATCCGCTCCAGCTTTCCGATGTCGATACCCAATTCAAGGGTAACGGTAGCGCAGGTTGCGTTTACCGTTTCATCGTTCTTCAACGCAAGCTCCGCCTCCTCACGTATAGCGGCAGAGAGGTTTCCGTGGTGGATGGAGAAAAAGTCCCGTTCTCCCCTTCTTTGGGCTATCTGTCGCATGGTGGCGGTAATAAATTCCGCCTCCTCACGGGAGTTGGTAAAGACCAGACTTTTTCTTCCCTTTACGCAGTCAAAGATATATTCGTATCCCGGATCTCCCATACGCGTTCCCACGGTGGATAAAGCGCTCGACTCCGCCATTTGATTCGGATCGGCATCCAAAGACGCGGCAATTTCCCCGGTTTCGGTTGCCCGAGCTACCATATCCGTATTTTCTTCACCGTGGTGATCGCCTAAATTATCGGAATCCGCCTGAGCGGATATAGTTTCGTGAGTAAGAGAATTGGCGTCCCCCGAGTTCTGAATATAGAAATGCTCGGCGCCCAGTCTCCAACGCAGCTTTCCCTCGGCAATTCGCGGCACTGCGGTCCTTCGCTCCGTTCCGGACGAAAGCCACGCGGCGGCAATTCCCGTGTCACCTACAGTTGCCGACAGCCCTATTCTTCTGGGTGACCTGCCTATCAGCCGCTGCAGACGGCAAAGCTGACAGAGGATCTGATTTCCGCGGTCGCTTCCCGTAAGGGTGTGAAGCTCGTCCACAATAACGTAGCGGAGATCGCAAAAAAGCCTGGGGATGTCGTTTGAGCGGTTGATGAGCATGCTTTCAAGGGATTCCGGAGTTATCTGCAATATTCCCTTAGGGTTGCGGAGTGCCTTCGCCTTATGGGAGGCGGCAACATCTCCGTGCCAATGGAAGGTTGGTATTCCGCTTTCCGCAAGAAGCTCGTCCATACGGGAAAACTGATCGTTTATAAGGCTTTTGAGGGGAGCGATATACAAAACGGCAAAGCTGTTCGCGGGATCCTCGCTAAGCTGGGTAAGGATCGGGAAAAATGCCGCTTCAGTCTTTCCCGAGGCAGTGGAAGTGGTCAGGAGCAGATTATCGTCGGTGTTGAACAGTACCTCTGCCGCCGCAATCTGCACCTCTCGCATCTCCTGCCAGCCGCTTCTGTATATGAAATCCTGAATAAACGGAGGAAAACGCAAAAACAGGTCGGACATTTAGGTTTGCTTCCTTTCTTTGCTTTCGGTGAATGATGTATGTTGCTTGCGTAAGAAAATATTTACAAAATATCGGATAAATGTGTGGGAAAATAAGAAAAATATATGATAAAATGTTGTGGTATAAGGATACTTTATACCGCCACAGAATTCAGAGCGCAAAAAGAAACGGAGAGAAAACAGACCGTGGTCAGTAATCTGTCACTTTACAGAATATTTCTTGAAACAGCGAAATGCGGAAGCATATCGGCGGCGGCGAGGCGATTGTACGTTACTCAGCCTGCGGTAAGCGTCGGTATAATGCAGCTTGAAAATGAGCTTGGAGTCAAGCTTTTTTTCCGAACCTCAAAGGGAATAAAGCTAACCCAGGAGGGTGAAACACTGTACGAATACGTGGCAAACGCCCTTAATTTCCTGGAAAGCGGAGAGGATAAGCTGCGGGAGCTTCACAATCTGGACGGCGGAGTCCTCAGAGTTGGCGCCAGTGATATGACGCTTAAATTCTATCTGCTGGACTATCTTGAAAAATTCAATAAAGAGCATCCGAAGGTGCGGCTTACGGTCAGCAATAACCCCACGCCACGGACGCTTGAAGCGCTGAAAAACGGAAGTATTGACTTCTGTGTTATATCCGAGCCCGTAAGCGAGGACGACGAGATAACCTACAAAAGGGTAAAGACGGTGCGGGATATAATGGTATGCTGTCCGGAGCAGTACTCGCGATTCTGCGAGGGTGCCAAGGACTTTGCGGATCTGCTCTGCCACCCCCTGGTCATGCTGGACAGAGAGACCAGCACAAGGCGTTACGTCGAGGAATGGATGCGTAAATGCGGCGTTTCCGAGGAACTTCTTCAGCCGGAGATAGAGCTGGCTACCAGTGATCTTGTGGTGGATTTCGCCAAAAGAGGGATCGGCATCGGTTGCGTTGTGGATGAGTTCGCAAGGGAGGATATCCGATCGGGAAGGCTGATCGAGATCCCACTGAAGCGCCCATTCCCGCCAAGATGCTTTATGCTGGCACATTTGAAAAAAATGCCGCTCAACTCAGGAGCAAAGCAGTTTTTGGCATTGCTTGACGGTCAGGAGGATTGACCATACGTCATCAGCGGAGCGTTGGGAAATTGTTAGGTTACTTGCGGATGACAAGATTCGCGTTGCTTGACGGGCTGTTCTTTAAATATATATCCTCTTCACTCGTGAAGAGATCGCCGTTGTGATCTCGTAGCTTACGGTGGAGGCAGCCTCCGCTATCCGTCCAACCGAGCCTGGAGCATCGGCCGAAAAAAAGCAGACGGTATCACCAACCCTCGGCGCCCGACTGTGAAGCGCCGTGTCGGTTACATCCAGCATACACATATCCATGCATATTCTTCCCGCGAAAGGGGCTGGATAGCCGTTGACCGTGGGAATACAGCCCTTGGTATAGCATCGGAGAAGTCCGTCGCCGTAGCCGATAGGAGCTGTTGCGATAAGCGAGCGCCTTTTGCAGACAAAATCTGCACCATAGCCTACTGTTTCCCCTTTATTTGCCACGTGAACGGCAATTATCGGAGCGCGGAGAGTCATCACCTGCTTCAGTCCCGGATCCGGAACGGTTGGGGAAGGAAGTATTCCGTAAAGGGCAATGCCGCATCTGCAGGCGTTCAGCCTCATTTCGGGATAACGGAGGGCAGCGGCGGTGTTGCAGGCGTGGAAAAGCAACTTTTCACCGGAAAAATTGCCTATCAATTGAGAAAAATCAGAGAATTGCCGCGGCGTAAGCGCATCGTCCGGCAGGTCGGCGCAAGGAAAATGAGTAAACACCCCCTGCAGATCAAGCCTCTCGCTTTTGAGGAGCTCCGATATCAAAAGAGCTGTGTCGGGGGAGGAAACGGAATATCCTATTCGGTTCATCCCCACATCCACGGAGGCGTGAACCTTTATTTTTTCTCCCGAAGCCTCCAGCTCTGCCGCATGACTGTGGGAAACTACGGTCTGTATTATGCGGTTTTCTGCCAGAATTGCCGCATGATTCGGGTGGGTATAGCCCAAGATGAGTATTTCGGCGGAGCGGTCGCCAAGCCCACGTCGCAAGGCAAGTGCCTCGCTCAGATTGGCGACTGCAAACCGCTTGGCTCCAACGGAATAAAGCGCTTGCGAGCAGGCGACAGCACCGTGTCCGTATGCGTTTGCCTTCACCACGCAGATAATATCGCCTACGGCGTGTGTCATCAGTAGATAGTTTTCTTTCAGCGCGGTCAAATCAATTACCGCCTCGGCGCAGAGCGGAGCAAAGAGAGCGGGTGCCAAGGGCTTACTCTCCATTATCTGCGTTTTCCGCGGTAATTACCGCGAAATCGCGTATTTCTGCGGAGAACGGGATCCCGTCGACTGCTCCCTCTGCCAATACGGGTATTCCGTTTTCGTCCAAGGTCAAGGCAATGCCGCCCACGGTTACCTTAGTTAACGTCCCGTTAGTACCGTTATAAACCGGCTCTGCAGCGGTGACGTTTTCGGGAGACGGTGAAAAAATCTTGGTGCAGATACTCGGCAGAACGGTAAGCGGCTGCGGAGCGACAACGCTCAAACCGTCCAGCGAGAGAGTAACAGCCCCGTTTTCCGTGGTGAATACCAAGTCTTTAAGCTCCTCAGGAGCGGTAAGACTCAGGGTCTCTCTGCCGTTTTCACGACGGTAGACGGCTTGACTCTCTATACCGTTGCATTTCACCGTCACTGTGGCGGTAAGATCGCTGCTCCGGAAGAAAAAAAGCTCCCGAGCATCTGGATGAGGCGAGCAGGAGCTAATGGGTATAACAGAGAAAAACGCGGCAAATATCCAAGCAAAGAAAAGGATAAGCGCGGTCAAATGGCGCGGTATACTGTTCATAAGGCCTCCGGTATAATTATTAACATTACTGAATTATATGGAGGCTTTGTGATTATTATGACGTTTTTTTCGGGATAATTACGTTACGCCGCCGAGTCATTTACTCACCGCGGTCGGTTCCGTCCCGGACGACGAGAGTTGACATAACCGTGTTGTGGTTATAGGAGCGGCAAAGCTTAAGGCTCTTGGGGATCATTTCAAAGAAAACGATACAGCTTTTTCCGTCCTCGTCCTTCCAGGTCCCGTAATAAATATTGGGGGCGCTGAAGGAAGATATCGCCTTGTATATTCTGTCGTAAGTGCCGTTGTCTGCCTTGTCGGCGTAGGCTCCGGTATAGGGAGCGATGACCTCCATTTCCGATACCTTCAGGCAAAACCACTTTCTGCGGAATCGGTCGCCGTAGATCTTGGCGAACTCCATATCACCCACGGATATTGAATATTCGTAGGCGACCTCGCCGTACGCGGCGGTGATCGGGCCTATCTTTGCTCCAAGCCAGGCAAAAAGCGGAATAAAGAATAACGAGATCCAGAGAAAATCAAGCTCGAAGATATTGATAAGAGCCATACACACAAGTATAATGAAGAGCGGAACGATTATCCAGCTTGCAATGATCGCGGTTTTTGCAAATCTGTAAAGCCCCTCTTTTTTTCTCGGTACCACATGTTCACACAAAAAATCCATATAATCCTCCTTGTCGGTCCTGCCAGCAAAATATACAGGAATGCAATTAACGCGCTCCTCCTACTGTTAATATTATAAAACTTATAAATAAACTTGTCAAGTTAATATTGCATTTTTTCTGAAAACATTATATAATAGACGTTGGAAAGCTTGCTTTACCCATAAGAGAGACGAGGTTACTGCCATGAAGGATATACAAATCTATACCGACGGTGCGTGTAGCGGCAACCCGGGACCCGGAGGCTACGGCGCGATACTTGTCTGGAACGGTCATGAAAAGGAGCTTTCCGACGGGTACCCCGAGACCACCAATAATAAGATGGAGCTATTGGCGGTGATAGTCGCCCTGGAGACGCTGAAGGAGCCCTGCAGGGTAACAGTCACCTCAGACTCCAAATACGTTGTGGATGCAATCGCCAAGGGCTGGCTGGATAGCTGGATGTCTCACGGCTGGAAAAAAGCAGACGGCAAGCCTGCGCTGAACGCAGAGCTGTGGCAAAGGCTGACTGTTCAGCTTAACCGACATAAAGTGGATTTCGTCTGGGTAAAGGGCCATGCCGGCCACCCGTACAACGAGCGCTGTGACCGACTGGCTGTGGAAGCGATAGAGCGATGCCGCAATGCATCGTCGCGGTAAAGATCGCAGATTGAGCTTGCGCCGACCAAAAAGAGGCGCGCATAGCGCCGTCCCACTTGAAAGAAAAAAGGAGCAGGTAAAAAGCTTGAAAATATTGCTTGGAATGAGCGGCGGACTTGACAGTACCTACGCGGCTGAACTACTCAAAAGCCGCGGCTATGCGGTTGAGGGCGCGGCTGTTATTATGCACGAATATACAGATCTGAAGGCGGCAAAGCTTTCGGCGCGGGAGCTGGGCATTCCGCTTCACGTGATCGACGCGCGAGATCTTTTCCGACGGGAAATAGAGGAATATTTTATTCATGAGTACCGTTGCGGCAGAACACCCAATCCATGCGTTGTGTGCAATCCACGGGTGAAAATTGGCGAACTATGCAGATTTGCCGCGTCAAACGGCTTTGAACGTGTAGCCACGGGGCATTATGCAAGGACTGTGGAGCGGAACGGGCTGTACGGTATCGCCATGGGCGGGGACAGCCGCAAGGATCAGAGCTATATGCTTTGGGGGTTGAGCCCTGAGCAGATAAAAATGTTATGCTTTCCGCTGGGAGAGCTTACCAAGGACGAGGTGCGCGCCCGTGCGGCACAGCTTGGCTTATCCTCTGCCGGAAGCAAGGAAAGCCAGGACGTATGCTTTATTCCCGACGGCGACTATGTGGTATTTGTGGAAAGTCGATCAGGGAAAATGCCGGATGGAAGCTTTGTGGACGACAGCGGAAAAGAGCTTGGCAGACACAGGGGAATAATCAACTATACCGTAGGTCAGCGGCGAGGCCTTGGCGTGGCAATGGGGCAAAGAATGTTTGTTTCGGAGATCCGAGCGGAGAAAAACGAGATACTTCTCCGTCCCGACGGCGGCAAATACTGCAGTTCTATGGTGATAGACGGCTTGAACTATCAGCTCATGCCCCCGGTGCCGCAGGGCGAAGTCCTTGAATGCACTCTTATGGGCAAGATACGGTATGCCGCCAAGCCCGAGCCGATGAAGCTGAGAATAGAGGGTGCAAGTGCGACGGTGACCTTTTCTGAGCCCATTCGCGCGGTAACTCCCGGGCAAAGCGCGGTTTTCTACACCGAAGATAACGCTATTGCCTTAGGAGGGTTTATCAGTCACGGAGAATGAGCTTTTCTGCGGCTTTGAAAGGCTTGTGCTTTTATAACTGCCTCAGCTTGGAGCTGAGAAAAAAAGAAGGGTAGATGCTTTAATGGAAGAAAAGAAATTCTCGATCACGGGAATGAGCTGCGCGGCATGCTCCGCTCACGTTGAGAAAGCGGTAGGCTCGGTCAAAGGCGTTGAAAAAGTGGCGGTTTCTCTGATGAGCGCGGCAATGAGAGTGAGCTTCGACGGGGCGGTAACAAGCCCGGAGGAAATAATCCGCGCGGTGGAGAAGGCGGGGTACGGAGCCTCGGAAATGACAAAAAGCGCAGGAATTGCCGCATCAAACGCGGAAAATGCCGCTCGACTGCGCCGCAGACTGCTGCTTTCTGCGGTCTTTAACCTTTTCCTTATGTATATTTCCATGGGACACATGCTGGGAGCACCTCTTCCTGATTTTCTGGATCCCCACGGAACGGGAGCACTGTTTTTCGCCCTGGCTCAACTTCTGCTGACTCTTCCGGTGATCTGGCTGAACCGCAAATATTTTACCGATGGGGTTAGCGCAATGCTCAGAGGCGGCGCCAATATGAACAGTCTGATCGCTGTTGGCTCCGGTTCGGCGCTATTGTACGGAGTCTACGTATTTATAAAAATAGCCATGGCGGTGGGAGCAGGGGACGCGGAAGCGGCGCATCTGCTTTCAATGGAACTGTATTTTGAGTCGGCGGCGACCATTCTTACTCTGGTGCTTTTGGGTAAGACGCTTGAGGCAGGAGCTAAGAAAAAGACAACTGCGGCAATCGAGCGGCTAATGCAGCTCCGACCGGATAAGGCGAGAGTAGTGAGAAACGGTGTAGAGACGGAGGTGGATATTTCCGAGCTTTCCGTCGGTGATACGGTAGCCGTTCGCAGCGGAGAAACTATACCCGCAGACGGAGTTATAATTGACGGTAACGGCTCGGTTGACGAGTCGGCGCTGACAGGAGAGAGCTTACCGGTGGAAAAGAGCGGGGGGGATACGGTAACCGGCGCGACGGTAAACCAAAACGGATATTTCAGACTGCGCGTAACTCATACCGAGGAGGATTCAGCCCTTACCGCTATAATCAGACTGATGGAGGATGCGGCGGCGAGCAAGGCTCCTGCGGCAAAGTTGGCAGACAAGGTCAGCGGTGTTTTTGTGCCTGCGGTGTTCGGCATCGCTCTTATATCCGCTATGGTCTGGCTGTTGCTGGGCGAGGGCTTCGGGTTTGCCGTGCGCGTAGCTGTCTGCGTGCTGGTCATATCCTGCCCCTGCGCTCTGGGGCTTGCCACCCCGGTTGCGGTAACGGTAGGCTGCGGCAGAGGCGCGGAGCTGGGTGTTCTGATAAAGAACGGCTCCGCCCTGGAGCATGTCGGAAGGATTTCCACCGTAATGCTGGACAAAACCGGAACGGTGACCGAGGGACGACCTGCCGTGGTAGAATTGAGGCAGGCGGAGGGCGCGGACATGGACGGCAGCGAGCTTGTCCGTTTGGCGGCATCTGCCGAGGCGTTGTCTGAGCATCCCTTGGCGCGAGGCATCTGTGTGTATGCAGAATTCCTGGGGATTGCCGCGGGAAACGCGGATAATTACTCCTTTACCGAGGGCGGAGGGATCGTTGCATACACGGAAGGAAGGCGAGTTGCCTGCGGCAATTCACGCTTGATGACTAAGGAAAAGGCGGCTGGATTTTCAGAGCTCCTGTCCGGAGGCGGAGAAACGGTTATCTACGTTGCGGTAGACGGTGTATATTGCGGCGCGTTTGTGCTTTCCGATAGGATAAGAGCGGATAGCGCAGAGGCGATCGCGGAGCTGAATAAGCTTAAGGTCAATACCGTAATGCTTACCGGAGACAGCAAGGAAACCGCAGAGAAGATTGCGAAAAGCGCGGGAATTACCGAGTATTGCGCAGGTCTTTTGCCTCATGATAAGGAAAGAATCATTTCCGAGCGGCTGGGAGGCGGAGGCATGGTCGCCATGGTGGGAGGCGGAATAAACGATTCTCCGGCGCTGGCGCGGGCGGACGTTGGAATCGCCATCGGCGCAGGCACGGACGTTGCCATCGAATCCGCCGATATAGTTCTAACCGGAAATTCTCTTAAGGGCGTACCGCTTGCCATACGGCTGAGTCGGGCAACGGTAAGGATCATACGTCAGAATCTGTTCTGGGCGCTGTTCTATAACGCGCTCTGCATTCCGATAGCCGCCGGCGTTCTTTATAAGCCCTTTGGGCTGCTGCTTGACCCTATGCTTGCGGCGCTGGCTATGTGCTTCAGCTCGGTTTTCGTGGTGACCAACGCTTTGCGGCTGTTTACCTTTGAAAGAAAACGGAGAACACAGAATATTCAACCGGCTCAGCCAACACAGAACACACAGGAAATTCAGAAAGCTCAGCCAACACAGAACACACAGGAAATTCAGGAAGCTCAGCCAACACAGGAAACACAGCAAATAGAGGAAACACAGCAAATAGAGGAAACACAACCGCTGCAAGAAGCTGAGCAAACCCAAGAAATACAGTCAGGAAAGGAGATCAAGGCAGAGATGAAAAGGGAAATGCTGATAGACGGAATGATGTGCAAGCATTGCTCCGGCAGAGTGGAGAAGGCGCTCAATTCCATTGAAGGGGTACGCGCTACGGTCGATCTTGAAAAAAATACCGCATATATAACCGTTACCGAGGGCTTTGGAGTCGACGACAAGGTGCTTTCCGATGCGGTGACCGATGCGGGCTACGATGTTATTTCGATCAAATGACCTGATAAAATGCTTCGCAAGATGTTCGGAAGATAATTTTAAAAAAGATACGAAAAGCGAAAGGAATGAGGAAAATGGAAAGAGAATATATCAAGCTGTGGGATAACGGAACTCCCTACTACGATCCGGATTTCGGTCAGCCCGAAACCACTGTTACTCCCTATCTCGCCGAGGGTGAGGGTAAGCGCGGATGCGTTATAGTTTTTCCCGGCGGGGGCTATGCGATGAGGGCTGAGCACGAGGGCGAGCCTATCGCAAAAATGCTGAATGAGATCGGAGTTCACGCCTTCGTGCTTAATTACCGTGTCGCGCCATATAAGCATCCGGCTGAGCTGGAGGATGCTCTTCGCGCCATTCGTTGGGTGAGATACCACGCGGAGAAATATAACATAGATCCCGATAAGATCGGTATTTTGGGATTTTCTGCCGGCGGCCATCTGGCGGTCAGCGCCTCTACACACTTTGATTACGGCAGGCCGGGAGGAGATGCTATCGACGCTATGTCCTCAAAGCCCAACGCCGCGATATATTGCTATGCGGTTTGCACCCTGGAGCGTCCGTACACACATATCGGCTCAAGAAACAATCTGCTTGGAGAAAATGCATCCCCCGAGCTGGTAAAGCAGATGTCCGGACCGGATGCAGTCCGCGAGGATATGCCACCGGTTTTCATCTGGCATACCTTTGAGGATACCTGTGTTCCGGTTCAGAATTCCGTGCTTATGGCAATGGCGCTGAGGGAAAAGAGCATTCCGGTGGAAATGCACATCGTCCCCCACGGCTCTCACGGTCTTGGTCTTGCTCCCGCTCTTCCTCACGTCGCACAGTGGGCGCCGCTGCTTCAGACCTGGCTGAAATACAACAATTTCTGAGGAAATACACTCATAATATATGGGCTGAGATCACATCCGACTCAGCCCTTTTTATGCTCCACCAAACGTTTCACATCGGCTTACTGCCGATTGTTCCCGACGCATCGCAGCTCTGATACCGAGCTTATCACGACCTTGATCCGGAGCTGGACGGTACTTAGTTGTATCTTTATTTTAACCTTTATTTTAACCTTAAACATGCGTGTTGACAAACGAAAAAAAATGTGATAAAATTCTATTAAAGTAGCAATACTGAGATATAGCGAAGAAGGGGGACGGCCACAGATGAGGATCATTCACTGCGCAGACATACATCTGGGCGCAAAGATAGATTCCTTTCCCAGAGAAATATCGGAAAAAAGAAAGCAGGAGGTCAGAAGCAGCTTTCTGAGAATGACAGAATACGCAAGGGATAATGCTATAAGAGTCATCATACTTGCGGGGGACGTGTTTGACCGCGCCAGACCGCTGAGCAAGGACACTGAGTTTTTTGCCGGTGTGGTAGAGAGCAATCCGGATATTGATTTTCTGTATCTGCGAGGAAATCACGATACCGAGGGTAAGGCGCTGTCCTACCCCAATCTTAAATGCTTTTCCGATCAGTGGGTCTGCTACGAATACGAAAACACGGCAATTCAGGGAATAGAGCTGAACGAGGGAAACAGTCTTTCCATGTATTCGTCGTTTGCCGCCATACCCGGAAAAAAGAATATAGCAGTACTTCACGGTCAGATCGGCGCTGAAATAAACCTTACCAAGCTTCGAGATAAGGGAATAGATTATCTGGCGCTTGGACACATACACGAATATTCCTGCGGAAGCCTGGATCTCCGCGGCGTATACGCCTATAGCGGCTGTCTTGAGGGCAGGGGCTTTGACGAATGCGGTGACAAAGGCTTTATTGTAATTGATACCGCCGAGGGATTAAGCCACAGATTCATTCCTTTTTCCCAACACAGGATAGAGAAGCTGATGATCGACGTTTCCGGACTGCGAGAGGGCGCCGCCATGGCAAGAGCCGTTACCGACACACACAAGCTTGACCGTGACGGCATATATCGCGTCGACCCGCTGGGCGAGGTGGACATTGATACGGACAGCTTTGCATCTGACGTGGAAGGATATCTTGCTGACCGTTGCGGATATATCAGCGTAAAGGACAGGACACGGCGCCGTATAGATCACAGCGCATTTGAAAGCGACTGCTCCATAAGGGGGGAATTCGTTCGCGCGGTCATGGCATCCGAGCATACTGAGGATGAAAAGGCTCGGATCATAGCATACGGATTAAAGGCGCTCGCCGGCAGGGAGGTGGACCAATGAAGCTTATATCCTGTTATATTGAGGGATACGGCTGTATCAAGGAAAAAGAGTACGCCTTCTGTGACGGCATTTCTGCTTTTTTTGAGGAAAACGGATCGGGAAAAACCACTCTCGCCTCATTTATAAAGGCAATGTTTTTCGGTCTGAAGGGATATAAGGAAAACAGCTCGGAGTTTTGCGAAAGAAAGCGATATTTCCCCTTTGACAGCGGTAAATTCGGGGGAAATCTGACATTTGAGCAGAAGGGTAGGCTTTACCGTATAGAGCGTTTTTTCGATGTAAAAAACGAAAAGAAGGATACCCTGCGGGTGTATTGCGGGGGCGAGCCCACTGATGAGCTGGGCTCAGATATCGGAAGGGCGGTATTCGGAGTGGATGAGGAGTCCTTCCGCCGCACCCTGTTCTGCGGAAGTGAGGAGCCGGATATGCGCTCCACCGCAAGCATAAACATGAAGATGAATATGCTTCTTTACGGAGGCTCGGAGGGTGACGGCCCGGAAAAGGCGCTTGCCGCCCTGGAGAAAGCGAGAAAAATCTACCGTCCGGACAGATTGGGAAAAAACGCCGCAGGGCTTATTCCCGACTGGCAGAAAAGAGCGGATGCTCTGAGAAACAGATTTGAAAATCTGTCAGTTATTCAAAAGGAGCTGGAGAAAAGGTACAGCATCTACGACGGTATGCGCAGAGAGCTGGGCGAGCTCAACGAAAGGCTTGCGGCCGCCCATAAACAGAGCGAGCTTGCGGCTCATGCAGAGGCGTACAGGCGTATGCTGGGGGAGCTTTCTGCTCTTGAGGCAGAGGCGGAGGCGTTGCTGAAAAAATACCCCTTGGGTGTTCCTGCCAGGGATGAGGTAGAGGACATAAAGCAAGGGTTAGACGCGGTAAAAGCCCTGAAAATAAAATTGGAGGGTGTGGGATTTCCGCAACAGAGCGCGACAAGGCTGGCGGAGCTTGAGCGGTCCTTTGAGGAAAGCGGCGTGCCTGAGGAGCAGACCTTGGATGAGATGAGAGCGCGCATTGACGCACTCGCAGCTCTTAAGGGCAGAGCTCAGGCAGAGGAGCTTGGGCAGCTGACTGAAAGCCAGGCGAGGATAAAGGAAAAATTCGGAATTTCCCGTCCGTCCGACGGGGAGCTGGAGGAAAAAAGAGCCGCGCTTAAGGGATACGGAGAGCTGAAAAGGAGCTACGACAGTCTTCCTGACAAGACGGTGATCCCGTCCCGTACAGAGCCAACGGTGCTTTCCAAGGGCAAATATATCGGATTTGCGGCGGTTGCCGCGGCAATTGCCCTGATTGGGGCGGCGCTGATCTTTTTCAATGTGATCGGCATCGGAGTTGCCCTTATCTGCATCGGAGCGGCGGCGTTGCTTACCGACGCCTTTGTATATCTGAACAGGAAAATGACCTTGAACGGCGCGGCAATTGCCACGGTTACGGTAGATAATCCCGAAAAGCGGGAGCTTGGAAACGCCCTGGGTGTAATGAGTGAGCCGATAAAACGCTTTCTTGAAGGCTGGGGTTATTTTTCGGACAAGGGAATGGAATTTGATTTCGACACGCTTTGCGCCGATCTTGAAAGATACAGAGAGACGGTTGCCGCAGAGGAGAGTCTGCGGGAAAGAAGACAGGAGTTGGAGCGAGAGATCGGCAGTGGCGAGCAGGCGCTGAACGGCTTCTTTGCGCTTTACGGGCTTTCGGGAGCGGATTACGGCAAGGCACTTGATACATTAAAGCTTTGGACAGAGGAGCTTAAGGCACTCCGCGCCCAAAGGACGGAAAGTGAAAAAAGGGAAGCAGATCTTTCCGCCCGGATAAGGGAGCGGGAGGAGCAACTCGGTGCTTGGGCGACAAAATACGGCTTTGGATACGGCTTTAGCGAAGCAGATGCGGACGGAGTGCTTTCCGATATTGCGCGGCTTGTCCGACTTTATAACGAAATAGACGGGAAAAATCGGAGCGCCGAGAGATTCAGAGCGGAAAAGGGCATTGATCCCAAGCTGAGCTATACAAAGGCAGATACGGATGCGCTGACCGAGGAGCTGGCGCAAAAGCAGGAGGCATATCTTGGATTGGGACGGCAGATCAACGCGGATGAGGCAGAGCTTGAGGATATTGAGGGCTGCGCTTCGTCACTGCGGGAGGCAGAGGAGCGACTGGCGGAATACGGGCAGAGATACGAGCTGCTTAAAGAGGCGCACCGCTTTCTGGAGCTTGCCGATCAGAGCATGAAGGACCGCTACGTGCGCCCTGTTCTGGAGGAATTCAAAAAATATCCGGATGCTCTCGATGCGGCAATTGGCGCAAGAGTGGATTTCACCAAGGAGCTGGAGCCGATGTTTGAGCGCAAAGGCGAGCTCAGGAGCGAAAAGCATCTGAGCTCGGGGCAGAGAGCCCTTTGTGCGCTGTGCTTCAGACTGGCGCTTATAGGAAATATGTATAAGGACGAGCGCCCGTTTATCGTTATGGACGATCCCTTCGTGTCTCTTGACCGGGTTAACACACAGAGGGCAATGGATATATTGCGCTCCGTTTCAGGCGAAATGCAGATACTGTATTTTACCTGCCATGAGAGCAGGATGCCGAGTTAAAGGTCGGTGGAATGATATATTTTTATGCGTAAAGACTATTGCAATTTATAATAAATACTGCTATAATAATTGTATTGGGCGTTTCTCGGGAACGGTAAGAAGAATGGGGGAGTGCTATGGAGAACATTTCGCGCAATTTACTCAGCCTGCGTCTACGCGGTATTTCTCTGTCAGAGCGCAGGCTGGCTCATATTGACGATGCAGCCTACGTTCTTGCCCGTCGGTTCAGTGATGATATAAACGGCGAGTACGATGCCTTTCGTGCCGAATACAAAAGGCTTGTTTCTCAGATTATGCCCGCAAGCCAAGAGCTTCCCTGCGATGTGCCGGAGGAGAACCGCGAGAGGGTGTTTATCGGCGCGGCAGAAGAAGCAGTGAACGTCGGGATATTTCTTTGCTCGTCAATATGTGAGCAGAGAAGGCGAATGGGGGCATTGCCGGAGCTGAGCAGCTTCTTTCCCCTCACGGGAGAAACGGAGGACAATGCCCGGATAGCATATCTGAGAAATCCGTTTTCTGATACCGCGTACCGGGTTTTTTCCGAGGCGATCTTAAATGCCTCGGTCAGCTATCCCCGTGATTTCAACAGTGTATGCGAGGAGGTATATTACGGTCGGTGCAAATACTGCATACTTCCCATCGAAACCTCGGACGAGGGTGGGCTGAGCGGCTTTCGCAGACTGATCACAAAATACGAGCTCTGTCCGGTGCTGAGCTGCTCCGTAAGCTCGGGAGGCGGCTCGCAGACTACCCGTTTTGCGCTGTTTTCAAAAAACATAGAGCGACTGGAGCTTAGCGACCGTAAGGGCGTGACCAAGGAAAGAGAGATTTTTTCTTTCCGTCTTAACGCGCCTACCGAGGACAGCCTTGTCAAGACAGTCAAGAGCATGCACATTTACGGAATGCGCCTTTTGAAGGTGGACAGCATTCCGGTTTCCTGGGATGAGGGACATTACTCCTTTGAGTTCTCCGCCGAATGTGATAGCGGAGACATCCACGCCATGCTCCTGTATCTCGCTTTGGAAATACCGGAATACACTCCCATCGGGCTGTATTCTCAGATAAAGGTGGTATAGGCGACGCCAAGATACGGCAGGAAAGGATTGCGCTGCAGGTGCAAGTCATGGAAAATAATAATGGATATACCCCAACTTCCCCATTGGAAAGAGGGGGGGCTTGGGATCAATTTGAATATGAGGCTTTGGAGGACGGAACGTATAGGATACTGTCCTTTAAAAGTAAGAGCTTTGATGGCAGGACAGTGATACCCCACGGCGTATCCGTCATAGGCGAAAGGGCGTTTTACGGCTGTGATATAAGAGAGGCGATCATTCCCGACGGAGTAAGAGCCATTGAGGAAAGAGCGTTTTGGGGCTGCCTTAATCTTACCGTCGCGGACATTCCGGATTCTGTGACATTTATAGGTGAGGGAGCATTTGCGGTCTGCTGTTGTCTTGACAGAGTGAGGATTCCCCCCGGAGTCAAGCATATAGGGGACTGCGCCTTTTTCCAGTGCGATTATCTTACCTCCGTTACTGTCTGCGAGGGAGTTGAGAGCATTGGCGACCAAGCCTTCACGGAATGCTATACTATGGAGGAGCTTAATTTACCCGAAAGCCTGAGGCACATCGGAGATTCGGCGTTTTGCGGCTGCTATTCCGTGAGGAGTCTGGTTCTGCCTCGCGGATTGCAGACCGTGGGAAGCTTTGCCTTTGACGGCTGCGACGAATTTACCGAGCTTATCCTTCCGTCCGGAGTCACGGATATAGGAGATAACGCCTTCGGCGCCTGCAGTGCGCTCATAACGGCGAGCATTCCCGAGAGCGCGGTAAATATGGGTGGATACGTATTTACCGACTGTGAGGCTCTGCGGGAGATCCGCTGTGAGGCGGCAAAAAAGCCCGAAGGCTGGGACGAAAAATGGAACAGCGGCTGCGATGCCGCGGTGCGTTGGGCCTACGGGCGCAAAGCGAAAGGATAACGGGGGTGGGAAAGAGCATTATGAAAAACGTACTTCTCGTTGACGGAAACAGCATATTGAACCGAGCATTTTACGGGGTGCGTCCGCTGACCACCGGTAAGGGATTGCCGGTAAACGCCCTGTACGGAATGCTGAATATGCTGCAAAAGCAACTGGAGGCAGTCCGTCCGGATTACGCCGCAGTGGCGTTCGATGTGTCAAGGCATACCTTCAGACACCGGCGGTTTGAGCAGTATAAGGCAGGCAGAAAGCCAATGCCGGAGGAGCTTGCCGCTCAGCTTTCTCCCGCCAAGGAGCTTGTCCGCGCGCTGGGCTTCCACGTGCTTGAAAAGCAGGATTACGAGGCGGATGACCTTTTGGGCACCTTTTCCCGAAAAGCGGTGGAAAACGGCTATCACGCATATATCTTTACCGGGGACAGGGATTCACTGCAGCTTATAGACGACAGTACCTCCGTGATCCTTGCCACAAACAAGGAAAACGTTAATTACGACCGCGCCGCATTTACGGTAAATTACGGGATTCCCCCGGAGCAGTATGTTTACGTCAAGGCGCTGATGGGGGATTCATCGGATAACATTCCGGGAGTACCGGGAATAGGTGAAAGGACCGCGCTGAAGCTGATAGCTCAATTTGGCTCCCTCGACGCCCTTTACGCCGATATTCCGTCAGCTGAGGCGGGAGCCTCGGCAAAGGCTAAGCTGGAGGCGGGTAAGGAAAGCGCATACACCTCTCTCTGGCTTGCTACCATTGACAGGAACGTTCCGACGGATACCGATATAGAGGATATAGCGTACTCCGGATGGAACAGAAGAGAATTATACAGACTTCTGACCGAATTTGAATTCGTCAGTAACCTGAAAAGATTCGGGCTTTCCTCAGAGGAGTTTGCCTCGGAGGGTAACGGCAATACCGCTACCGACGGCGGAGACGGGGCAGTGACCCCGTCAAGGGACGGTGGCGGTGCGGAGAGCGAGGGCGGCGCTTCAGTCGGTGACGGCGGTGTTTCACTTGGTAACGGCGGCGCTGATGACAGTGGCAGACGGAGGTCTGAGGTAATAGCCGAGACGGTGGAAGCCTGCTCGGTCTCAGAATCCGGGATAACGGACGGAGCGGACGTGGCTATGTATATCGACGGCTGCTCGGCATATCTTTTTGAGGGAGCGAGGCTATGCAGGCTGAGCTATCCCGATGTCCGCAGGCTTTACCGTGATATAAGCGGACACGGTCTGCGACTTACGGTATGGGACAGCAAGACTCTGCTTTCGGAAATCGCGCTGAACGGTGGAGATCCACTCGGAGTCTGCATACGCGACGATATTATGCTTGGCGGATACGTCCTCAACCCCTCGTCCCACGCCTACGACCTTCCGTCTCTGTGTACGGTATATCTTGCCGAGAGCATCGCTTCCGAGCCTGCCCTCGTGTCGGTACAGGTATCAAGGATAGCCCGTGAGATGAAGGACCGACTTGCGGAAAGCGGTCAGGAATCACTTTACCGTGACGTGGAGATACCCCTTGCCGCAGTGCTTTCCGACATGGAAAGAGAGGGCTTCCGCGTGGATACGGCGGGGCTTACGGAGTTCGGGAACGCTCTTTCTCTGCTTGCCGAGGAATACACACAGCGCATATATATGGCGGCAGGTCATGAATTCAATATAAATTCTCCCAAGCAGCTTGGAGAGGTGCTTTTCGGAGAGCTTAAGCTGCCTCACGGCAAAAAGACGCAGACCGGATATTCCACAAGCGCGGATATTCTGGAAAAGCTACGCGCCGATCATCCTATTGTGGACGATATTCTGGAATACCGTTCGGTGACCAAGCTCCGCTCCACATATGCGGTAGGGCTTTGCGAGGCGGCAGACGTCCACGGAAGAGTCCACAGCAGCTTCAATCAGACAGTCACGGTCACCGGACGTCTTTCATCCACCGAGCCCAATTTGCAGAATATCCCGATCCGCACTCAGCTCGGTCGGGAGCTGCGCCGCTTCTTTGTTCCGAGCAACGGTGACAGAGTGCTGATAGATGCCGACTATTCCCAAATAGAGCTTCGCCTGCTTGCCCATATCGCCGACGACAGGGGAATGATAGACGGCTTTATAAGCGGAGAGGATATACACAGAATAACCGCTTCGCAGGTGTTCGGCGTTCCCCTGGAAAGAGTTACGCCGGAGCTCAGAAAGCAGGCAAAGGCGGTCAATTTCGGTATAGTGTACGGCATTGGCGGCTTCTCTCTTGCCGCAGATATAGGAGTCAGCAAAAAGGAAGCGGATCAGTATATAAAAAGCTATTTCGAGAAATATCCGGGCATCAGCGCGTATCTTTCCGACGTGGTCGAAAGAGGTAAGCGAGACGGATTTGTCGAAACCATCTTCGGAAGACGGCGCTATATTCCCGAGCTTACCTCTTCTAAGGCAATGATGCGGGCATTCGGTGAGCGCGTCGCCATGAACAGCCCCATCCAGGGCTCCAGCGCAGATATTATAAAGATGGCAATGGTAGCCGTAAGCCGCCGCTTGCGGGAGGAGATTCCCGAGGCTAAGCTTATTTTGCAGGTGCATGACGAGCTGATAGTGGAGGCTCCCGCCTGCTGCGCCGAGCGCGCCGCGGAAATACTGAAGGACGCAATGGAGAACGTAGTCAGCCTGTCGGTGCCGCTGACGGTGGAGCTGTCTGTTGGAAGCTCCTGGTTTGAATGCAAATAGCGAAAGCTCCTGGTTTGAATGCAAATAGCGAAAGCTCCGGGTTTGAATGCAAATAGCGAAAGCTCCGGGTTTGAATGCAAATAGCGAAAGCTCCGGGTGTCGCTGTACGTCAGCGAGGTCTTATAAGAAAACAAAAAAATAATAAATCTCAAAAGGAGAACTTAAAAATGGTAAAGAACAACATGGATTTTCTTGCATCCTTGGATCCCGAAGTGGGAGAGGCGGTAAAGGCTGAGTGCCACCGACAGCAGAGAGGTATCGAGCTTATCGCATCCGAAAACTTCGTTTCCCCCGCAGTTATGGCGGCAGTAGGCTCTGTTCTCACCAACAAGTATGCTGAGGGCTACCCCTCAAAGCGTTATTACGGCGGCTGCGAGTGTGTTGACGTGGTGGAAAACCTGGCGATCGCGCGGGCAAAGAAGCTGTTCGGCGCAGAGTTTGCCAATGTTCAGCCTCATAGCGGAGCTCAGGCAAATACCGCGGTATATTTCGCACTTCTCAATCCCGGTGATACCGTTATGGGTATGAACCTGGCTCACGGCGGACACCTTACTCACGGCTCGCCCGTAAATATGTCCGGAAAGTACTTCAACTTCGTTGCCTACGGCGTAACCGACGATACAAACGTGATCGACTACGGTATCCTTGAAGAAAAGGCTAAGGAATGCAAGCCCAAGCTGATAGTTGCGGGAGCATCCGCATATCCCAGAACCATCGACTTCAAGCGTCTTTCCGAGATAGCCAAGTCTGTCGGCGCGTATCTGATGGTGGATATGGCTCATATTGCCGGTCTGGTCGCCGCAGGCGAGCATCCCTCTCCGGTCCCGTATGCCGATATCGTAACCACCACTACCCACAAGACTCTTCGCGGTCCCAGAGGCGGTCTTATTCTGACCAACAACGAGGAGCTTGCCCAGAAGATCAATAAGGCGATCTTCCCCGGAACTCAGGGTGGCCCTCTTATGCACGTTATCGCAGGTAAGGCGGTCTGCTTCGGCGAGGCGTTGAAGCCGGAATTCAAGGAGTATCAGCATCAGATAATCCTCAATGCCCGCACCCTTGCGTCTACTCTGATCTCCGAGGGCTTCGATCTGGTTTCCGGAGGAACGGATAACCATCTCATGCTGGTAGATCTGCGTAAGTTCGGAGTTACCGGCAAGGCTCTTGAAAAGATGCTGGACGAGGTCTATATCACCGTTAATAAAAACGCCATTCCCAATGACCCCGAAAAGCCCTTTGTTACCAGCGGCGTGAGAATAGGTACTCCCGCAGTAACCTCCCGCGGCTTCAAGGAGGCGGATATGGAGACGGTCGGTAAGCTTATCAAGCTGACCGCTACCGAATTTGAAGCCAAGAAGGATTACATCCGCGAGCAGGTGACCGAGCTTGTTTCCAAGCATCCGCTTTATTTCTGATAAAACCACAAAAAAACAATTATATTCCTGAAAGGAACTGAAGCTATGGCAAAAAAGGGTTTTATTCTTGCTCATACCGAGCTTGATGAAAGAATGGTCGAAAGACTTAAGGAAAGTGGACTTGATCTGTTGGGAGTGCATCCCGGCGGAGGAATAAAAGCGGCTGAGCTGCTTGATGAGTTGATTGAGTATCTTAACGATCCGCGATTTTACGGAATGCTGGACGAGCTTGAGAAAAGCGGATTTGAAATAGAATACGAGCTTCACGGGCTGAACTGGCTGCTTACCAAAAGCGTTCTCGACTGTCATCCGGATTGGAAAAGGGTGAACAGCAATGGCGAGCGCGTTACTGATTACAATTTCTGCGCTTCAAGCGAGGATGCGCTGAATTACATAACCGACCGTTCATATTATCTTGCTACTCTTCTGAAGCAGAAAAGTCACCGTTACAATATCTGGATGGACGATGTAAGGGACGGGCACTGCCATTGCGAAAAATGCAAGTCTTTGAGCCCCTCCGACCAGATGCTGATCTTCTGTCACGCGGTGCTCCGCGGACTTCGCAAATACGATCCCGAGGCAACTCAAAGCTATCTGGCATATATGGACACCATAAAGGTTCCGGAAAAGGTTGCACCCGAAGAGGGAATATTCCTTGAATTTGCCCCCATCGACAGATGGCGCCCGGGCGGAAATGATGCAGAGTTTGAATATATCAAGCCGCTTATTGAGTTTTTCGGAGCGGAAACCTCCAAGGTGCTCGAATATTGGGTGGATAACTCCCTGTTTTCCGGCTGGAAGAAGCCACCGAAAAAGTGCGTGCTTGACCGCGAGCGCATGAAGCGCGACATTAAGATGTACCGTGAGGCGGGCTTTGGAGATATAACGTCATTCGGTCTTTATCTTGATTCGGAATATACCGCATTGCACGGAGAGTTCTCTATCAAGGAATACGCAGAGTGTATGGATGAGCCCAAGGATGTATAAGCATTTTCTTAAGAGATTTTTCGATATAGTATTTTCACTTATCGGCCTACCGTTCGTCCTGCTTACCGTAATAATTGCCGCGCCGTTCATTTGGCTTACCGACGGCGGACGGGTGTTTTACCGCGCCCGCCGCCGAGGCAGGAACGGGCGGGTGTTCAGCATGCTGAAGCTACGCACTATGTATGAAAACGCCGAGGAGATACGCAATCCCGACGGCTCGGTTTATAGCGGAAAAAACGATCCGCGCGTTACCCCCGTCGGTAGAATACTCCGCAAGCTTTCGGTGGACGAGCTTCCGCAGATAATAAATGTTCTGAAGGGCGATATGAGCTTTATCGGGCCAAGACCGCACCTGGCAACCACGGATTACGAGTCGCTGGACGGCATGAGGAAAAAGCGGCTTACGGTACGGCCGGGTATCACGGGATACAGCCAGGCGTACTACAGAAACTCGGCTACTCTTGACCAAAAGATAAAAAACGATTGCTACTACGTTGACAATCTGTCGTTTCTTTTGGATCTGAAGATAATCTTTAAGACTGCGCAGACCGTCCTTACACGACGCAATATTTATTCTGATACTCAGCAGCTCCCCGGAAATGCAAGGCTATCCGAGGAGGAGAATGTTGTGGGCGGAGAGGATGCTCCGGCGATGGAAAACGCCGCGGACAATACCGTAGATAACGCCGCGGAGAAGGTCGGAGAATACGTCAGGACAGGGGGCGTCAAGGATGATGAATAAAAGACTGTTTATAGTCGGAGCATCCATTCTGCAGTTACCTGCCATCAAGGCGGCAAAGCGAATGGGACTTACCGTTGCAGTGGCAGACTACGATCCGGGGGCAGTCGGTATCCCCTATGCCGACTGTTATTATAATGTCAGTACTGTCGATGAGGCGGGGATCTGTGCGGCTGCAGAGGATTTTCAATCCGACGGAATAATCACCCTTGCCACCGATATGCCGATGCGCTCAGTTGGATACACCTGTCAGAAATTAGGTCTTTGCGGAATAGATTACGAAACCGCGTTACGCGCTACCGACAAGGGCGAGATGATAAAGGCGTTTTGTCGGGCAGGGCTTGCCTGCCCGAAATATTATCTGCCGGAGGTGGGGGAAAACGCGGCGGAGCTCCGTGGCAAATTGGATTACCCCCTGGTATGTAAACCGACAGATAATTCGGGAAGCCGTGGAGTTGTGCTGGTACAGAGCGAGGATGAGCTGGATGCCGCTATGCGGCACAGTACGGAAAACAGCCGCTCTCACAGGGTGATACTCGAGGAATATCTGGTGGGTAGCGAGATCAGCGTGGAGATAGCCGTGTGGGACGGAGAGGCGTCCGTTCTGGCTGTTACCGATAAGCAGACGACAGGCGCACCGCAATTTGTGGAGATAGGTCATTCCCAGCCCTCGCGGCATCCGTCGGAAACGGTGGAAAAAATAAAAAAGCTTGCGATTGACGCGGTAAAAGCCGTTGGTATAGACATGGGTACGGCGCACGTGGAGATAATGGTGACGGAGCATGGCCCTGTGCTGATAGAGCTTGGCGCGAGAATGGGCGGTGACTGTATTACTACTCACCTGGTGCCGTATTCATGCGGCATCGACATGATAAAAGCCAATATTGATATCGCGCTGGGCAACAGACCGAATGTTTCCGCCACCCACAGTCGCGGAGCAGCGATACGGTTTGTTATGCCGCCGAATGGCATTATAAGCGAGATAAGCGGCGTGCACGAGGCGGAATGCGTAAGCGGCGTCAGAGCGGTTGAGATCATGAAACAGGTGGGGGACATTGCCCACGGCGTTGAGAACAGCAGCGACAGACTGGGCTTTGTTATCGCTCAGGCAGATACCGCTGACGAGGCATTGAGCATTTGTCAAAAAGCGGCGGCGCTTATAACCGCTACGGTCAGAACGGAGGGCGAGGCGCTGAGAGCTGAATCCTTCCCGATCGACATACAACAGAATAAACAGGAGATTTATAAAAATGCTAAAGAACGTTCCTAAGCTTCTTTCCCCGGAGCTACTTAAAATTCTTTGCGAAATGGGACACGGCGATGAGCTGGTTATCGGTGACGCGAATTTTCCTTCGGAAAGATACGGTCAGCGTGTGGTCCGCGCGGACGGCGTTGGCGGAGCTGAACTGCTGAAAGCCATTCTTACCATGATACCCCTGGATACTTATGCTGAACCTAACTTTATGCTTATGGCGCTGACTCCGTCTGATGAGGGCAAGGTGGATCCCGTTATCTGGAAGGAATATGAAAAAATAGCTGCTGAAAAGGACGGCAATCATCAGCTGGCGATGCTCAAAAGAGAGATTTTCTACGAGAGAGCTCAAAAGGCATACGCCGTGGTCGCATCCGGTGAGGAGGCGATCTACGCTAACGTCATTATTAAAAAGGGCGTTATCGTCTGATGTGTCAGAGGTAAATTTACTTTATAGCTTAATTGCGAAGATAATAATTTGTAAATTACTCTTTGAAACGTGAGGCAAGGACAGAATTGGAAGAAAAAGAAAAAGTTCCGCTCAAAAAACGGAATACAACCAAGCTGGATATGTGCGAGGGACCGGTTCTCCCTCTGCTTGTGAAATTTGCCGCGCCGTTGCTGGTGACCGGGGTATTGCAGGTACTGTTCAACGCGGCAGATATAATGGTAATAGGAAATTTCGGAAGCGACCATTCGCTTGCCGCAGTAAGCGCAACGGGTGCGCTTACCGCATTGATAGTCAACCTTTTTGTCGGTCTTTCGGTGGGTAGCAACGTTCTGTGTGCCAGGTTTTTCGGGGCATCTGACAAAAAGGCTCTGTCGGATACAGTGCATACATCTATTCTTTTTTCCGTGATTATAGGTGCGCTTCTGACATTGGTTGGCGTATTTATGTCCGAGCCAATGCTGGCAATGATGTCGGTTCCCACCGAGGTGCTTCCCTTAGCGGCACTGTATATGCGAGTGTATTTTCTCGGAATGATACCCTCGTTGGTTTATAACTTCGCTTCGGCAATACTCCGTTCGGTGGGTGATACCAAGCGCCCGATGTATTTCCTTACCCTTTCCGGAGTGCTTAACGTGCTGCTCAATCTGCTGCTTGTCATAGTTTTCAATATGGACGTTGCAGGCGTTGCGATTGCCACGCTCGTCTCCCAAACGGTCGCCGCCACGCTGACCGTTATCTGCCTCATGAGGGAATCTGACGATATCCGTCTGATTCCGAAAAAGTTGAAAATATCCTTCAGAAGATTTACTCAGATATTAAGCATCGGACTCCCCGCAGGGCTGCACAGCACCATGTTCTCTCTTTCAAACGTGGTAATCCAGTCCTCGCTCAACACCTTTGGCGCAGATGTCATCGCAGGAAGCGGTGCCTCCGGCTCTATCGAATCCCTGCTGTTCACGGCTCTCGGCTCGGTATCTCAGGCGGTGGTATCGTTTACCGGTCAAAACTACGGCAGGCACGATTTCAAGCGGATCCGCAGAGCGCAACTTATTGGACATGCCATCGTTTTCACCTTCGGTCTGGCGCTATGTGCGCTGGCTGTGATATTTGCAGAGCCGCTTATGTCCATTTATGCGGATAATCCGGCAGAGATAGCGGCGGGAGTGGCTAAGCTTCGTATGATCGGAATATTTGTATTTGTCTATGCAAGCTCGGATGTAGCGGTCGCAGGAATGCGAGGCATGGGCTGTTCCGTTGCGCCGACAGTCACTTCGCTTATCAGCGTTTGCGGCTTGAGGCTGTTTTGGATAGCTACGGTATTTCAGCTTCCCGAATACCATAACGTGGCAGGTCTGTACGCGTCCTTCCCGGTTTCCTATGTTCTGTCATTCATCGTGCAGATCGCGTGCTTTATATTGATCTTCCGAAAGAAATCAAGGGAATATTCCCTACGCGCCTCTCAGGCTCAGCGGTAATTCGGGAAAAGTGAAAGCCTCGAATATAAGCTAAATAAGCTAAATTGCTACATAAGCTGCATTGCTAAACAAAAGCGAGAGCTCCGCCGACGTAAAAACGCCGACGGAGCTCAATTTTTGTTTAAGATAATAACGTCAGGATTCAGTGTAACCGTTCTTCTTTTCGTGCTGCTTTCCCGGAGTCGGATATATCAACCGACACACGTTATCTGCGGCATGCCGCCTTACGTTATCTGACGGTTGGCTTGCGCTCTCGAATCACTCCGGTCGGGCTTGCGCTCACGCTTATTCTGCGTCGGAAGCGTCGCTATCGGCTACTCCGTAATTCTGAATGCGCTTGACCTGAGTTTCCATGCCCTGCTCAGCAAGTGCAATAAACTCTATGACACGCTCACCCCATCCGGCTATGATGTTGGTGTTCTTACCTACAAATTGCTGAGTACCGTAGCCCTGCAGGTCGATAGCGTGGATCCACAGATCGGGATTGATCTCCCTGCGATACTGATCAGCCAATGACTGACAGCATACAGTGAAGGATCCGCTGCCCCAGCCGTAATTGATCTCATTGTCGGACAGCAAGATCATACGGTCAGCAAGCACCTTATTATTCAGCATTTCCTTCAAGGGCAGAGTCAGATCGGTTCCACCACCCATTGAGGGTATATGAGAAACGGTCTTCAGTATCGCGCCGTTGCCGTCAACTGCCAGCTTTTTTATTTCGGTATCAAAGATATAAACAATGGCGTTATCGCAGATCTGAGCGGAAAGCACCGCGATCAGCTTGGCTATATCCGCGCAGCTGACGCTGGAGTTGCGGCTGATGCGCGACGTCATGGAGCCGCTGGTATCTATGGCTATAACGGTAGTACCGGCAAGCTTGGGCAGGTTCTGAACAGATGCGGATATTGCCTTTTCCAGCGCCCGAAACACCTTGCTGCCCGCATTGGGACAGGCGGATATCTCGCGGTAAGCGGAGAAGAACCGGAAGGGCAGCTGCTTGGATTTTACCGCCGCGTTTGCATCGGCTATCATATCCAGCACCTCATCCATGTTGTCGGGAGCGGCATTCAGGATATTACGCAAATTACGCAATGCCGCCATATATCCCAGCTTCTTTTCATCTATCAGCTTATACCAGGTCTCGGTGTTGTTTCCTTTAGCGGACAACTCAGTCTCCCAGCGCTCAGCTATAGGCAGGGTATCGTTGATTATGTCGTTGAAAAGCCTGTTCTGCTCCTGGTTTGCGGGCTTGGCGTGGATAAGACGCAGAACGTCGCGGAAGGAAAGCTGCTTGCCGCCTCCGTTATACTTGGAGAACTGGTAGGCATTAAAGCGGCACATCGCCGCGCCAAGCGCCTTCTTCAAGCCGTTGGGTATAGGCTTTCCGTACATATTGATATAGCAGGAGAGTATTTCGGTGATATCGTCGGCGCGCTCCACCACTCCATCCACTACCTCGCGGATATAGGGCTTTGATTCCACGCGATATGCTATCAGCGCGGCAAGGGCGTGAGATACAGAGCGGAGATGCATCTCCTTACGGGCATAGCGCGCCAGGTTTGCAACAAACCGGGGATCCACGTCTATAACCGCCATGGCATCCTTTATAAGCTGATTTGTGTTATCGCCGTAATACTTGGGCTCGCCGAAGAAGCTGGTAAGTACTTCGGTGACCAAACGCGCCTTTACAGACATGGAATATGCAGGTGCGCCACTATTGTTTTGTGTTACTATCGTAACCTTTTCGTTGAACTTGCTCATGGCAGTTTCCTCCTTGTTTATAAGTGATTTTACTCCCGACTTTTACAATCGGATATATAAGTAATGTATGTAAAAATCTTTCGCCTGAATAAAGGCTCCCGATCCGTCAAACGAATCGGGAGCCTCATGCGGTCTTGTGCTTGCAAGAATTGGCGAAAACGGAGACGTTAATGCGCTCTTCCACTGAGCTACAGAGAGAAGATCTGAGCTTCTCTAGGTCGGACTCGAACCGACGACCTCACGATTAGAAATCGAAGTAGCCGCTTTCTACACTGTGCAAGCATTCTGACCGCCTTCAGCTTTTTCGTTAAAGTCCACCAAGGTGGTGACGGAGCCCTTTTAGTCGGGCGCTGATGAATGCCAACAAGAAAATATATGGGGAAATCAAGGGAATTTGCTGAAAAAGGATGCTTGCAAGAAACATAGCGAGCCGGTACAAAGCGCCTTGCCACTTTGGCCATACGACAGCAGAGCTGATCGCAGCCGGACTCGAACCGGCATCTCATGATTTTAATTCGAAGTATCCGAGCTCTACACTGTGCAAGCATTTTGCTTTTTACATTCTCATTATAGCACGAATTTTTCGGTTTATCACGGAAAAAACGTTGCGAAATGAGATTTTTATTTATTTTTTCGGGGGATTGCTTGCTGCTCTCCCCCGGGAATAGCATAAGGTGTTGCGAGAAAAGTCGAAGGCGTACTATTCTTGTGCTCTACCAACTGAGCTATTTCCGAAGCTATGCGGAAAGTCGGACTCGAACCGACGACACCAAGTCCCTTGAAGTAAACGCATTCTACACTGCGCAACACTTTTGATCTTTACGTCCTCATTATAGCACGAATTTTTCGGTTTATCACGGAAAAAATGTTGCGAAATGAGATTTTTTATTTTCACCCTGAAACCAAGGTAATAATAATCAACGGTAGCTTGCAAGAATTGGCGAAAGCGGAGACGTTAATGCGCTCTTCCACTGAGCTACAGAGAGAAGATCTGAGCTTCTCTTGGTCGGACTCGAACCGACGACCTCACGATTAGAAATCGAAGTAGCCGCATTCTACACTGTGCAAGCTTTTTGCTTTTTACATTCTCATTATAGCACGGTTTTTTCGGTTTATCACGGAAAAAACGTTGCGAAATGAGTTTTTTTCTGCTTTGATGCAGACCTTTAAGCTTCCGGATGCTTCATTTGGGTTATCACTTAGTCTCTACCGTGAAAAAAAACGGCGAGGTTGGAGAATTTACTATTTTGAAGCAACCCACGCAGATTCTTTTTCTGTCTAGAGTTGCAAAATACTCGGTCAGCATTTCGCCCTCCAATCTTCCCTCCTCATGCCCGGGGTAAACAGCGATCAGAAGCCCTCCTCCCGGCTCAAGCAGAGAAATAGCCGCCTTTACCGCCTGCATGGTGGTCGGTCGGAGTGTCGTCACCTGCTTGTTCATGCCTCCCGGAAGATAGCCGAGATTAAACACACCTGCGCATATTTCTTCCTTAATATAAGAAAGCGCGTTGGAATGAGAGTCGCAGATCAACGTACAGTTGTCGAGGCAGCCCTCCTTTTCCAGCGTTTGAGCGGTGGATACCAGCGCCCTGGGCTGTATGTCAAAGGCAAACACTCTCCCCTCAGCTCCTACCTCCTTGGAGAGAAACGCCGTATCGTGTCCGTTGCCCATAGTGAAATCCACTGCTGTTCCGCCAACTCTGAGATGTTTTTTCAAAAAAGCCTTTTCAAGCTCCATCAGATCAAGCATTTTTTGTTTCACTGCGCTTCCCTCGGCGCTCCTGATTTTGCCGAGGATAGCTGCATCCTCCGTTTTTTGTTTTTGCTCGCCCAATCACACCGGGCGCCGTTCGGTGATTTTCGGTGACATAGCTTTTTAATTTACCGCTGTCACATATCCGTCTGCTTTTTTGCAACACGTGTCACGATAGGATTATACTATAATTCGCTCCGTATGTCAAGACTTGTCGGCGGATTTCCGATCCGAAGACGGTAAGTCGGGCTGAAAATTTAAAATGGGCTGTCACCGAGGATGACAAAGCCTTTTAAAAAAATAAGCTACGTATACCAAAATCCAAGATAAAAAACTCTATCTTATCCACAATTCTTCGCGGAAAAATACCGGATAATGACTGAATTAACCGCCAAAATAAGAAAAAAAGGGAAAAAGACTTGACTTTACGGCTCAAAAGTGGTACAATCACTATGCGCTATTTTATATGATCTTTTCAAGGATTAACGATATTACGACACTTAAACATTCAACTACGAAGGACGGTTTTAAAAAAAATGAGTAACAAGATACCAAGTAAAGCTACGCTTAAACGAGCCGCTTTCCTTGCCGCCGACGTGGTCTCCGTAATAATCGCTCTTATCGGCTCTGTGTTGATAATCACAGACCTTAAGATAGGCGGATCGGCGTTCTCCAAATTTTTCCCCGGAGCATTCGCCTCGCTGATATTTGATATTATCTTTACGGTGGCTATTTTCTGCCTGTTCAGGTTATACAGCAGCGTATGGCATTTTGCATCAGTTGTCGAAATGGTGAACATACTGGTAAGCTGTGGCGCGGTCACACTGCTTTCGCTGCTTTTGGACGTTTTCCTGGATGCTATAGGCGGTGAAAGAAGGCACGTTATCAACGTGGGATACTATTTTGTATTCTTCTTTCTTCTTGCTGCGTGCGTAGCTGCGACGAGATTTTTCTTCCGCGCAGTTAAGGCATTGCAGAGCGCGTTAGGTAGCAAAAGCGATAAGGGCGCAAGAGTAATGATAGTCGGAGCGGGCTCCGCCTGCGCGCTTGCTATGGCAGAGCTGAGGAACAGCGGAATGATCAAGAACCAAAGAGTGGTCTGTCTGATAGATGACAACCCCGAAAAGCACAGCAAGCGCATGAACGGAGTGCCTGTGGTAGGCTCCCGTCTTGATATCCCTGATGCTGTGATAAAGTACGGTATTACCAATATACTGATCGCTATTCCCTCCGCGCCGAAGCCCGAGATTCAGAAGATCTGCCAGATCTGCAGCAAAACAAAATGCAAGCTGCACATACTTCCCGGTCTATACCAGTTCATCAACGGAGAGCTCCAGGTGGGAAAAATGCGGGACGTTGACATAAACGACCTGCTGGGAAGAGATCCCATCGTCACCGACATAAAAAGCATTATGGATTACGTAGGCAACCGCACCGTAATGGTGACCGGCGGCGGCGGCTCAATAGGCTCAGAGCTTTGCCGTCAGCTGGCTGAAAGAAACCCCAAGCAGCTCATTATCGTGGATATTTACGAAAACAATGCTTACGACATACAGCAGGAGCTTCGCCGTAAATTTCCCCATCTGAATTTAGAGGTACTTATCGCATCTGTCCGGAACCAGCTGAGAATAGAAGCTATCTTCGAGCACTACCGTCCCGACATAGTCTACCACGCGGCGGCTCACAAGCACGTTCCGCTTATGGAGGATAGCCCCAACGAGGCGGTAAAGAACAACGTATTCGGAACGCTGAATGTGGTCCGCGCCGCAGATAAATACGGTGTAAAGCGCTTTGTTATGATCTCCACGGACAAGGCGGTAAACCCCACCAACGTTATGGGTGCGACCAAGCGTATCTGCGAAATGATAATCCAGACCTACAACAAACGCTCCGAAACGGAGTTTGTAGCGGTCAGATTCGGAAACGTGCTTGGCTCAAACGGCTCGGTAATTCCCCTGTTTAAGCGTCAGATAGCCGCAGGCGGTCCGGTAACCGTTACCCATCCCGATATAATAAGATATTTCATGACTATTCCCGAGGCGGTCTCCCTGGTGCTCCAGGCAGGAGCCTATGCCAAGGGCGGCGAGATATTTGTTCTTGACATGGGAGAGCCTGTAAGAATAGCCGATCTTGCGACCAATCTTATCAGACTTTCCGGATACACCCCCGGCGAGGATATTCAGGTGGTCTACACCGGTCTTCGCGACGGAGAAAAGCTTTATGAGGAGCTTCTGATGGATGAGGAAGGGCTCCAGGATACCGAAAACAAGCTTATCCATATAGGTAAGCCTATCAGAATAGACGAGGAGAAATTCCTTTCCGATCTGGAAAGGCTGGGCGAGCTGGCTCAGAGCGAGCCCGAGAATGTCAGACGTCTGATCTCCGATATGGTTCCTACCTACAAGGGTGACATTGATAAGACCAATCTGGGAGCAGGCGGAAAGGTAACTCTCTGACGGCTTTCCGCAAAACATCACCTCGCCTCTCCCCCGTAACGGCAGCGTGCGCTCCGCAAGGGGCGGGCAAGCGCGGGGAATAATAGCCGCATACAGAAAAGAGCTGCTTCAAAACCGCGAAAAACGTTTTGAAACGGCTCTTTTTCAAAGGAATCCGGCGGCAAGGCGAACCGCTCAGCCGTCTCCACCCAGTCCGGAAATAAAGAGAAATGCCAGGAGCAGGATTATATCGTCGTCCGCGTGATCGTTCAGAAGCAACAGCATCAGTCCTCCGAGAAGTACGTCCTCCTCGCTGAGCAGATGTTCCCGCTGACCTCCGTAGCGATGCCTTTCGCGCAAACGTCTTGGTGGATATCGGAGCTCCTCGCGGCGTTCTTCAAGCCTCGGCGCGGCGCTTTCTTCACAGTAGCCTTCCTTTTTTTCTCCGTTGGTATCCTTTTTCCCGCTGATGTTATCACCGATTTCTCCCGGTGCTTCTCTGTTTTCCCGTTCTGCTTTTGCTTTATCCGAGTGGGGAATATCCGGGAAAACCGCGGCCGGAGTCGGGCGTTTTCTTCGCTTGAGAGGCTGTGGCGGTATTCCGTGCTCTCCGAATTTTGTCGGAGCGGCAGCTTCGCCCGCGTCAGCCGTATTCTCCGAGGGAGCTGCGTTATCCTTCCGAGCCTCCGCCCCTTCCGCGCTCGCGGACATGTCCTTGACTGCGCCTTCTCCCCCTGAGTCCTCTGAGAGAGAGGCTGTATTTTTGTCGCTTACGGCGCTGTCTATCTCCTCGACTATGTCCTTATCCGCGTCGTTCAGCGTCCCCGTTTCCTCTGAGGCAACGGTTCTCAGGTGCGCCGTTTCCCCACGCACGGAGGTTCGCGGAGGCACACCGTAGTTTCTTACGTACATACGCCTTTTCCTTTCTGATAATATTAATTCATACGTCAAACACCGAAATCATCCGCACCTTTCAATTACCAAAGGAATTGAGAAGTCCGCTGAGCTGACCGAGCTCCGCTATTTTAAGCAGCTTTAGCATCAGCTCCAGCTTTCCCCGTCTTTCCTCGCCCAGATACGGGCGAAGGGCATTGAGAAGTCTTATCCGATTTTCAGATTCCGTCTTTCCGCCCAACAGCTTTCTGAGCGGGTTATCCGAGCCTTCCCGCTCGCCGCGCTCAGAAGTAATATCCCCGGGAGTTATCGCATTATTTCCGCTTTTCTGCCCATTCTGCGATGCGGATGATAGCAGTCCTCCAAGTAAAGACAGAAGCTCGGGATTTGCTCCGACTCCACCGCCTGCGCCACCTCCACCGCCTGCTCCGACTCCACTGCTTGCTCCGACTCCACTGCTTGCTCCGACTCCACTGCTTGCTCCGACTCCACTGCCCATAAAGGAGCGGTCCTCGGAGTATCTTGCATGCTCGCTTCCCCCCACAGCAGAAGCGTAGGAGCCGTTTGGGGACGTACTGACTGACAACGGGTGGGATGGTTGATCAGCATCCGACTGTCGAGGCGCGACGCGATTTCCGTTGATAATACTGCCGAGCAGCTCCATCAGAGCTCCGTCGCCGCTTATTCCCGATAAAAGCCTCGCTATGTCTATTGAATTTTCCATTTGGTAGCTTCCTTTCGTTCACGGGGCGTCAGAAATCACTTTAACCCCATTTTCTTTATTGCCTCCGAGCCCTTACCGCCTCCAATCGCGGCAAGAAGCTGTAGAAAGCGACGGTCATCCAACCCTGAGATCTGCCGTCGCAGCCCGGGAATGTCAGCGCATATTGCCTCTGCCGAAGCTTTATCCATACCGGACGCCGCGGCAACGGTAAGTATAATACCCTGAAGCTCCGAGTCGCTTGCCCGATCAAGTCTTTTTTTCAGCTCCTTAGGATCAAACATAGGTGTTTCGTTCCTTTCTTCAAAAATTGTTTCGTTATATAATATGCGTAATCCCGCCGAGGGTTCGTTTTTTGCCCCAAGCCGTACAAATTCTGATAAACTTTATATTGAAAGGGAAATATAAGCAATGACCAAAATAGTTGTATTTTCAGACTCCCACGGTGAGCACACTGATATGAAATATATTCTTGACCGTGTTCACGGTGACGCGGATTACGTTCTGCATCTCGGTGACGGAGCCGCCGACGTTGAGCGACTCAGCGCAAACTACCCGCGCATCGGCTTTGTAAATGTTCGGGGAAATTGCGATTGGGGCTTTGGCAGTAACGTGGCGGATATTCAGCGCACCCTGGACATCGACGGAGTACGGATATTTATGTGCCACGGTCACAAGCATGATGTGGTATGCGGAGACATGACTGTTCTTGCCGCGTCCGCAAGGGCAAACAATGCGGATATAGCCCTCTTCGGTCATACGCATTATTCGGAGATCCTGGGAGTGAAAAGATCAGATAGCGAAGAGGACGGCGAGATCCGGATAATGAATCCCGGAAGCATTACCAGACCGCGGGGCGGCGCTATCAAGGGAAAGAGCTATGGGCTGATAATTATTGACGAAAAGGGCGACTTTCAGGTCTCTCTTTGTGCTTTTGATTAAAAGAGGTATAGCGTAAGAGCTACTGCTTGGGAAAAAAACAAACTGCAGATACTTTCAGTTGCTCTTTGCGCCTTTCGACGCGCAGAGCCGAACAAAGGAAGGGATTTATATGAACACATACAAGCCGGAAAAAAACAATTCTCTTGCTATCGCGCTGTGTATTGCCTGCATGGCTTGCGCCTTTTCGCTGTTTATCTTGGGAGGGCTCGGCATAGGCTGGCGTCTCGGTCAGCATCTGGCGGCACTGATACTTCTGGTCATCTCTATAGAGATCACAACCGGGTTTATCCTTACCAATTACGTCTATGAGATCTCCACGGAGTACGGCTCTGCCGATCTGATAGTTACCAAAATCGGCGGAAGCAGGAGCATGGCTGTCTGCAATATCGGCGCTGATTCGGTAGTCACCGTTGAAAGAGCCGGTAAATTGCGGGAATTTGAGCAAAGATACGGAAAAATGGACACCAGGTACAACTATATATCCAATCTTCGTCCGCAGACCGTGATCTGGATACATTTTATCCATAACGAAAAAAAGGTTTTGGTCGCCATAGAGGGAAACGAGCAATTCCTTGCTCAGCTGCTTCATTATTTTCCCCATGCCCAATAAAACCGTTGAATACATTTATGCCCTTTACGAAAGGAGAGCTGATGCGAATGAAAACTTATTCTCATTCCGATTATCCCATAAGGATATTCGGGCTTGCCGAATACAGTCGCCACGGCGTGCTTCGTCGCTTGCCCGACATTGTGCTTAAGGCTGTTCCTAAGCTGGATTTTTTAGGTAGACGCCCCCCCGGCGCCAGACTTTGCTTCAGAACCGATGCCGCAGAGTTCACCCTGCGGATAGTGTTTAAAACGTTGTCGGTCGATATCGGAATGTCGCTTTATAACTGTCAGTCGGCATTTGTTTTTGCAGGTGAACGGGTTAATTCGAGATTTCTCGGGCTTGCTCACCCGACCGGCTATAACGACAAAGATTTCAGTTCGACCTTCCGCAAGGGAGCGGGCATGGAGGACGTTACGGTATGGCTTCCGAGAAATGAAATACTGGAAAAAATAGAGATAACGGTTGATGACGGCGCCACCGTCTGCCCACCAACACCCTACCGATACCCCAAGCCGATAGCATACTACGGCTCTTCCATAACCGAGGGCGGGTGCTCCTGCAACGTAAATAACGGCTATAATGCTATCATATCGCGGCACCTGGACGTGGATTATTACAATTTCGGATTTTCCGGGAGCGCAAAGGGAGAGCTTGCAGTGGCTGACTACATAAGCAGTCTGGAAATGAGCATCTTCGTGTACGATTACGATCACAACGCCCCCAATCCCGAACACCTGAAAAAAACTCACGAGCCCTTTTTTCTCCGCATAAGGGAGGCTCATCCCGAGCTGCCCGTAATAATGATGACTCGTCCTGCCGTTAAGTACGGCGCCGACGAAAAAAAGCGACGCGAGATAGTACGCGAAACCTACGAAAACGCGGTAAAACGAGGGGATAAGAATGTATACTTCATAGATGGCGAGACCTTCTACGGCGAGGTCGACCGAGAGCTCTGCACCGTCGACGGCATCCATCCCAACGACCTGGGCTTTTACCGAATGGCAATGACAGTAGAGCCGCTTATAAAAAAGCTGCTTGAAGCGACAGAATAAACAAAGGATCGGATGATATACAGATGAACAGTAACGTTTTATGCGAGAGCTTCAAGGCTCATCCCGCGGTGTATGCCGTGGGCAGAGAATATCAGATAACCGTGGTAACCAACGTGGAAACGCTTATGTGGGTTCGTGTCGGAGACGAGGAATTTTACGATGACTCAAACGGCATCATACGCTCCGGTAAACCGGTACACAAAATGACCGTACCCGCAGAGCTTTTAGATAGCCAAGGAGGATATACCGTTTGCTTCAGAAGGGTTATAGAGCGCAAGCCCTACTATAGCGAGACCGAGGATATTACCGAAATCAACTACACATTCCGACCCGTGACAGGTGAAAATATCAGGATCTACCACATTTCCGATGCGCACAATAAGGTGGACTCACCCGTCGGCGCGGGAGAGTATTTCGGAAACAGCCTTGACCTCCTGATACTCAACGGAGATATTCCGAACCATTCGGGAGACATAGCGAATTTCGATGCCATCCACGAGATCGCGGGAAGAATAACCAAGGGCGAGATACCCGCCGTATTTTCAAGAGGCAACCACGATACCCGCGGTATTCACGCAGAGGATCTGGCAGACTATACCCCCACCGACGGCGGAAGCTCCTATTTCACCTTCCGTCTCGGAGGGCTTTGGGGAATGGTTCTTGACTGCGGCGAGGACAAGGATGACAGCTCTGTCGAATACGGCAATACCATCTGCTGTCATTGGTTCAGACAAAAACAGACACGGTTCATCGAAGGGGTTATAGCAAATGCCGAAAAAGAGTATCTTGCCCCCGGAGTTACCAAACGAATGGTGGTGTGCCATATTCCATTCACCTATATATACAGAAAGCCTTTTGATATCGAAAAGGAGCTGTACGCGCACTGGACCGGGCTGCTGAGAGAGCACGTCAAGCCGGATTTTATTCTTTGCGGTCATATGCACTGTACCGAGGTATGGTATCCGGGCGGAGAGCACGATGACCACGGTCAGAGCTGCCCGGTCATTATCGGTTCAGATCCCTTCCTTGGCAGAAAGGATATGGACGTTTTTGTCGGATGCGCCATAGAGTACGGCGAAAGAAACGTCAAGGTCCGCTTCACCGATCAGGACAAAGCCGTGGTCGGAGAGGAAGAATTCGGGATATGATTTCCGTTATACCATAAAAAAAATGAACCGTCGGTCAGCGTGAGTCCGTAAAGGATGTTACGCTGTGACCGGCGGTTCGTTTTTTCAGCTGAATATATTGTTGCGCGACTTATACTCTTATTCCGTTATTATATCCGGTAAGCAAGCCGTCGCGATACAGATGAGAGTCGTTTGACAGCTGCAGAGCCTTGGGATATATCCAATCGCCCGTACCGGAAAAATTAATTACGGACATGGATGAATGGCTGAGATCAAAATGGGTGGCAAAGTAGGGATACGGTACGTCCAGTATGCTACCGAGAAACGCAAGCCCAAAGCCCTGGTGGGCAAACAGCGCGATCCTTTTATCGTTGGGAGTCACCGCCTCGTAACGGTGGTTTACCCTATCGTGGCGGTATCCGAGGGAAAGCAAAAATCCGTCCGCTTCCCTATCTATCCTCTCGATCCCCTGCTTAAACGAGGTGTCTGCAAAGCAGGGATGGTCATACCAGGCTTCCCCCATGGCAAGCACCTCGGGCGAGTTGAACAGCTCAACGCAGCTCTGAGTATGAAAGCACCAGGTCCGTCGCCCGTCTTCCCGTACAACCGTAAGCTGCTCCCAGGCGCGACCCTCATTTGCCCAGGGCAGCAGGACCTTTTCTTTTTTAAGCAGATCACAGGTCGGCTGGGCAGTCTGCATCGCCCGAACGGAGTCTGAGGAATATATTTCATCAATTCCGTATGTAGCAAGCCTTTTACCGAGCGCCCTTGCCTGCTCATTGCCTAATGGAGTAAGGCTGTCGGGGTTGTATATGGGATCACCGTGTCTTATATAGTACAATAGCATTTCTGTTTACGCCTTTCCTCATCGTGTTTTAGTCTTTTCTGACTGCTCTGAGCGCTTGCGTTATCAGATGATCAAAGCTTTTTCAGTTCAGCGATTATCAGCTCGGCAAGCAGCTCTGCGCCTTCCACCGAAAGGTGTACGCCGTCAAAGGCGGCATCCCCACGGATCAGACTGTCATATCCGCCCTGGCGGCTCTCCATTATCTGACGCAGATCTATAAGAGGGAGCTCCAGATCCTCGGCTACACTGCGCTGAATGGGGCAAACGAAGTTTTTGATAAAGGTATTCGGAAGACTGAATTTGTTGTTCTCCATGGTGGGGGGAGCGGACACAAGAATTATTTTCACGTCGGGATTATCCGTCTGATAGCTCTTTATCAGATCTATGTACCAATCCTTGTAGTTGGGCTGGGCGGCAGTCCAGTCCTTGGCGTCGTTTGTTCCCAGCATGATAATGACAACGTCAGCATTTGCCGCAAGGCTGGCGGAATACATACCGTTGTTTTTGCTTTCATCGGTATATTTCAGCAGGGGGCCGGGGTTGGTTCCGGTAATAGACGCTCCGTTTATACCGTAATTACCGACGGTATAGCCGCTGCCAAGCTTATCTGCGAGATAAACGGGATACGATTCCTGCGGCCAGGTGTGTCCCGCGGTAAGACTGTCGCCAACGCAGGCAATAGAGGAATAGGTCTTTGCGGTAACGGTAAATTCCAGCTTGAAGCATTCCTTTTCTTCGGCGGACACGGTTACCGTTACATCGGTGGAGCCTTCTCCTTTCTTCAGCTTGATATTCAGCTCATCGCCTTGGAAGGTGAGATCAGCCACCGAAGAGTCCGAACCGGTGACGGTATAGTAGACAGTCGTACCGTTGGGCTCAACGTAATCGGAGAGCTTCACCGTAACGGTAGAGGTATCCTCGCCGAAATATCCCTTGGTAATATCTTCAATTTCTCCAAGCTTAGTAACCTTTGGGGCGGGCTCACCTGCGTCGCAGGCAGAGAAGGACAAAACGAGGGCGAGAAGTATGACTATAGGAAGCACTGACAGTAATATACGCCGGATCTTCATTGCGGTATACTCTCCTTTGAATGTTATTTGATTCGGGACTGTCTCAGTCGGAGACACAGTCCCTTGATTTCATTATAGCTCCTTTGATTGCCGTTGTCAAGAGCGCGACTCAACTTTCTTTTACCTTTCTTTTACCGCCCGAGCTTTCTTTTCAAAAAAACGTAATAGCGGATGGGGCTGAGTCAAAAGCTTTTAATTAAGCGAAAGACTCAGCCCCCTTTTCTATTACACCACCGCATTCGGTGGTGAGTAAGTGCGCATTTTCTGATAGTGTTTAGTGATATGCTGTCTTCGACAGCGTAATATTTTGCTATCGCAAAAGTGATATTTCAAGACATTGTCTTGAAGGGATATTCTATTCGCCCTATAAACTCGCGAAGCGAATATCACTCGTCGCA
>JAFVTO010000154.1 GCA_017503165.1 Clostridia bacterium
ACTCTGCCGCCCTTTGCCGTGATCTTCATAATGCCCAGGTATTTTATTCCGTGATACCCCATCTCACCCTCGATAATAGCAGTGTCGTTTTCATAGGTGACACTTCCGCTCTTAGAAAATCCGTCACCCGGCTCCACCGAGTATCCCCCCAGGAACGGAATAACCGCTCTTGCGGTAAAAGACAGCGCACCTGCTCTGTCGGAGTTGAAGCTTACGGCAAGAACGTTATCCGGATGGGAGGTAAACGCCTCTCTTGTATAAATCGTACCGTTATGCTTATACGAAACGCGAGCTATTGCCTCGTCAAGCGAGAGGGTGCGTTGGTAGTCCGTGGGCTCGGCGTGGCAAAACTCAAAGAAAAGCTCAGCAAAGCTATTAACGCCCGCCGAAGCACACCCCTTGCGCGGAACGGTCTTCGGGGTATAATAAGGATTCGAAAGAGAGGGCTCGCTTATCTGAATACGTTCGGTCACCGTTCTGCCAAAAACGTTGGCGCCGAAAAAACCGTTACCCAGTGGCAATGAATACCTTTCCCACGCTCCGTTATCACAGGCGTAGGTCGAAAGCTCACCGCCAAGCGGCGCTTCCGAGGAATATTTTAAAGAAAGAGCCTTTTGCTTCATATTTATAAACCGTACCTTTCTGCAAATACTTTGAAACTGTGTTGATTATTTTCACTGATATAGCACATATGTTGATTATATCACATTATTTGCTCAAATGCAATAACAGTAAGCGAAATAAATTTCAAACAGAGCATCCAGAGAAAAACCACTAAAAAGTTCTTCATGAAAAATAATTCTTGAGCCCCTTGACAAAAAAACAAAAAAGAGGTATAATGAACAGGAAATAAAAGGGAGTAGTTTGCGCGGCGTTGCCGTGTGGGAGGATTCGTCAATACGATACTTATCCGGATCTCCATAAACAGACGTTTAAAACGAGACTTTTATCATTCCGCAGGGTGTGATACGGTCTCATTTTTTATGCTCCCAAAAAAGAAAGGTAGGACGTTATGGAAATTTTGTACGAGAATGTCCTTTTGCTCTTCCGGGACGGTGGCTGGCAAAGAGTAGTCATGTGGTTGATCGGCGCATTGCTGATCTATCTGGCGATCAAAAAGGACATGGAACCCACATTGCTTCTCCCTATGGGATTTGGCGCTATCGTCGTTAACATCCCTGCGGTTTACGAAGGAGCTCTGTCGACTTTGTTCAGGGCAGGTATCAGCAACGAGCTGTTCCCCCTGATCCTCTTTATCGGTATCGGAGCAATGATCGACTTCGGCCCCATTCTATCTAATCCCAAGCTGATGATCTTCGGCGCGGCAGCGCAGTTCGGTATCTTCTTTACCCTCTCGCTGGCAGCTATGTTCTTTACTCTGCCCGAGGCAGCATCCATCGGCATCATCGGCGCGGCAGACGGACCTACCGCTATTGTCGTAGCCCAGAAGCTGCTTGGAGACAGCTCCACGATCACCGGAGCTATCATGGTAGCGGCTTATTCATACATGGCGCTGGTTCCCGTAATTCAGCCCCCCATCATCAAGCTGATGACCACCAAAAAAGAGCGTCTCATACGCATGCCGTACAAGGCAGCGAACGTTTCCAAGACCACAAGGATCCTGTTCCCCATCATAATTACCGTTGTTGCAGGCTTGGTTGCGCCCGAATCTATCGACCTGCTTGGATTTTTGATGTTTGGTAACCTTTTGCGTGAGTGCGGAGTACTGAACTCTCTTTCCGAAACCGCCCAGAAGGTACTGGCAAATCTGGTCACCATTTTCCTTGGAATTACGGTTGCAACTCAAATGACCGCAGACAAATTCCTGCAGCCCGCAACTCTTCTGATCCTCGGACTTGGACTGTTCGCCTTCATCTTCGATACTGCAGGCGGTATTCTCGTAGCAAAGCTCATCAACATCTTCTCCAAGGAGAAGATCAATCCCATGATAGGCGCGGCAGGTATTTCCGCATTCCCCATGTCAGGACGCGTTGTACATAAGATGGGACTGAAGGAGGATCCCCAGAACTTCCTTCTTATGCATTCCATAGGTGTTAACGTATCCGGACAGATCGCATCCGTTATTGCGGGTGGACTGATTCTGAGCTTTATGCTTTAAGAAAAGGAGGCGAACGAAAATGAATCTGTTGGAAAACTTCAGTCTTGAGCGCTTCGTATCTTCTCTCCGGTATATGTGGCAGGGAATGATTTGCATTTTTGTAGTTATCGGCGTGATCATTCTGGCAACAATTCTGATGAACACCCTTTGCAACAAGGCAGACGAAAAGAGGCTGCAAAAGGATAACGAAAACGAGCAAGAATAATTAATAAAACGGGGTGCCTCAAGCGCGCACTTGAGGCACCCCGTTTTAGGCATAAACACATTTTGCTGATAAGTCAAACGCGAAAGCCCTATTTTATCGAAGCGGTATCATTTTTCTCCCGCTGTATCTGAACAGGACAGTCAGTTTATTCAGGTTTTGAGTCTTTTGGGAGACTGATCTCTCCCTCGCTTTTTTCAAAAGCCTTTATTTCCTGCCTGATAAGATACAGTATTTCTCCGTTTGCGGAGCGCCCGTAATACTTGGATATATAGTGAAGCTTATAGTGAAGCTCGGGATCTATCTCTATACCCAGATGCTTGTTATTTTTATTTCTCATAAAAAATCTCCAAAAATCTTAATTTAAGTATATTTTAAGATTATTTCGTGGTATAATGTTGTGAGTATACTTAATTTGAGTATACCAAATATTTATTCGGAGACCGATGAGAAAAGTAAACAACAGCTACGATCACCTCACTCTCTGCGCCTTCGGCGCGCTGAGCAGAGGAAATTTGGGATGGAGGTTTTTATGAGAATTGCAATTATAGGTTCAAGGAATATTACTGTTAAGGTTGCCGATATCGGTAGGCATATAGAAGGCGTTGAGGAAATTGTTTCGGGTGGCGCGGAGGGTGTTGATTCATACGCTGCGGAGTACGCAAGGGAGCACGGCATAAAACTCACCGTATTTCTCCCTGAATACCAGCGTTACGGACGCGCCGCACCGATTGTTCGGAACAAGCAAATAGTTGATTATGCTGATAAGATAGTTGCATTTTGGGAGAAATTTGTTATACAATTAATTATCAAGCAAAAAATACAGGAGAAAAGTCTGAAAAAGGAGCGTTTTCAGTTGCAGAGCTTGTTGGCTTTGTGTCAAAGTCCGTTGCGAGCTTTCCCAAACAAAAACGCACAAGCTACGGTATTAAAAGAAAGGCATTCTCAAACATGAAATCAAATGATGAAAAGCTTACCGCCAGAAGCTGGTTTTATTCTCAGCCCAAGCAGAACGTTCCCGAATGCTCTGAATGCGATGCTTTAAAGGTTTACAGATTGGGCTATACGGGACAGTACATAATAGAAACTGAGATAGACTCCGGGCTGGGCGGTGAGCCGGTGGAGATAAACCAGATAACGGATATTCACTTCAACTACGTCGCTATCGCAGATGAGAGCGACGGAGAGGCAATGGGCACAAGGAGCTGTCGCAAATGGCTCAGAGAGGGCGAATCGGTCAAATCTGCAATAAACGCAATGAACGTGGCTGAGTATGCCGATCAGACTGTCATAACGGGAGACACACTGGATTATCTATCCAAGGGAACCGAAATGCTGACCAAAAGACATATTATATCAAGGGATCCCGGCGTAATGATAGCACTCGGAGGTCATGACCTGACAAAACAGATGCAGACCTCCCTTCCAAACGAGCTTTCTCTTGATGAGAGAATGGCAATACTGAGTGAATTCTGGCCACACGATATGTTTTACCACGCCAAGGATGTAGGCGACAAGGTAATCTGCGTCTGTCTTGATAACAGTCGCTCCTGCTTTCTGCCATGCCAGCCGGACAGACTTGACAAGGAGATAAAACGCGCGCGCACTGAAAGAAAAATACTACTGCTTTTTATGCACGAACCAATATCCACCCGTGATTTTAAAGGGAAGCTTCCCACTCTTTGGTACAGCCCGGGCGCCCACAGAGAATATGATTTCTGCACTGAGGACACTGTTGGCTTCAAACCCAACGACGAGGCTACCAAAAGAATGTATTCACTGATCACGGAAAACGCCGATGTGATAAAAGGAATATTCTGCGGTCACCGTCACAGTATGTTTTATACTGAGATCATAGCCTCATATTCAGATAATGAGGGAATTCACCAATCCGTCATTCCTCAGCTCGTAGCTCCGGGCAACCCGTATCTCGACCACGCGGGAAGAGTTGTAAGGATAATTGTAAAATAAAGAATTACTCTCAAATACACCCATAGACGTCATACACGGAAAAAAGAAGCATTTCAACTCTTTTCCCTGTTTATGTACCAGTCCATAAATTCCTGTATATATCGCTTATGCGGCGTAATGACCTCTAAGTCGATACTCGGATTATGGGCAGAAAGCTCTTCAAGCCATGCCTCCAGGCACTCCTTTGATTTCATATAGTCGTCGACAATATGACCGATCGGCTTTCCAAGCTTATACAGCAATGCGGCGGAGACCACTCCGGTTCTGTCCTTTCCGGCATTACAGAAATAAAGCACATTAGTGCTTGCGTTCATTAAAAATTCGATCAGCTCGTCAAAAGCCTCATCCGCCATACGGATATACGACCTCGATACGCCATCCGGCGTATCCGGAACTCTGTCGCCGCCACTGATTGGAAAAAAGTAGTAGGAAAAACGGCTGTCCTCTGTCAAAGGGCAGGGCTTCCTTGCTCTTTCCTCTTCCGTTCTGAGATCAACGACGGTGGTTACGTTATTTTCAAGCAACCAAAGTCTTTCGCTCTCGGAAACCGTGACAGGAACGTCACTGCGAATATATTTCATGCAATTCTCAGTGATTTGCCGCGTATTCAACGTGCTTTGAAAAATATACATCTGTCAACTCCCCATTTTTCTATAGCTTACAACCGCTGATACTGCTCCGCGGTCGTTATTTGCTTTGAACCGAGGGATCTTATACGATCAAGCCTGGTATCAAAAGAAATATTCCACTTCTTTTTTCGTTGCTTTTTTGTAAATTACCGCGTTTCACCCTTGAATAATGATTTTCCTTATGTTACAATGAACCCAAACAGCAGAAAAATTCCAACCGATACACGGAAAGGAGAGCAGAGCTTAAAATGGAACGACCGTTTTTTTCCGTGATCACCGTTTGCTACAATGCGGGAGAAGCGCTGAAAAGCACTGTCACCCAGCTTGCGGAGCAGACCTGCAAGGATTACGAGCATATAATAAAGGATGGCGGCTCGACAGATGGCTCGGTTGATGCCATCGGGCAAATAGCAAGTCTCGACCAACGTATCAAGCTTACCGTAAGCCGCGACGGTGGAATATACGATGCCATGAATCAGGCAATCGCCCTCGCCAAGGGAAGATTTGTTTTCTTTCTGAACTGCGGAGATAGGTTCAAGGACGTGGCAATTCTTGAAAAAATCAAGGAAATCCTTTCCGAAAGGCACACGGATCCAAGCATCGACGAGGATGCGATCGTATACGGAAGCTGTATTCTCCGCGGAGAAAAGCTGCTGCAGCCCAACCGCATCACACCCTTTTATCTGTATCGCCGCCCTCTGGTTCACCAGACCATGTTTTTCGGTATGGGCGTTTTTCGTCGGCACGGCAATTTCGACACCTCAATGAAAATCCGCGCAGACCATGACCTGACGCTCCGCGCATTTAATGCAGGAACGGAATTTTCATATACCGACCTGTGTATCTGTGTCTACGAGGGTGACGGATACTCCGAAAAGCCGGAAAACAGACAATTGCGCGTAGAGGAGCTGCAACGCATAAGAGATGCCCATTTCACTCCCGCTCAACGCCGCAAATACCGACTTTTTCTGGCACTGGGCATGAGGCGTCTGCGCAATCGCATAGCATCCAAGCGCTCTCCCGCCTGGATGCGAAGGATATATATGAGGGTATCTAATCTTTTTAATAAATAACTTGCTACTCCGCATCTCTCTCCGCGCTTCTGACGGTATACCGCCGAGCATCACCCATTTTCGCCTTGCGGAGCTGAAAAGCTATAATACGGTTATGAAGCTCACTATGGAACACCGCATCCTTATATTGCTCCAAAAGCAACCCGAATTCTCCTGCTCTGCGCAACAGATCAGCCCTTTGAAGTCTGAGGCTATCGTTGTGCGGAGCTTTCTCTTCGATCAACCGATCTATAAGCACTAAGGCGATTTTTCGGCATTTTACCGCGTTTTCGCCCTCTCCTGCCTTATCATCGCACGCCCATGCCGCATGAAGTATCGCCGAGAATGCCTGCTCAATGTCACCTGCGTCAAGCGCAAGAAGATACTGCCTGTAAAACCGCTCTGCAAGCCCTGAACCCAGACCAAGACCGGAGCAAGTAACGTAATCCTCCCTTCCCAATCTTCCGGGCTCCACTCCCGATTCATCATTTATGCTTGCGGCAACGTACCCGCAACCAGGGCATTCCTGTGCCCACGCGCTCATGGTATGCCGCTGCAGAGGCGCCGGACGCAGGTCAAGATCGGGGCTTCCGAAGCAGCTTGTAGACAGCAATACTCTTTGACGTGATGTTTTTTTACACATCGCGCATTTCAATTCAATCTCAGTAAACCTCGACACCCTATACTCCTCCTGCTCTAATCTGCAAAGTAAAGCAGACTTTTTTATAAAAGCCAAATAAAAAAACAAAAAGACCAAGGACAAACCGCCGCTCGCCAACATTACATTCATCGGAATCCGTAATCCCGAACGCCTGCTGATCAGCCATCGAATAGCATTGACCTTGGATTTTTTAAAAGGCTCTGTCACGAAACCGACGGTGACAGAGCCTTTTAAATTATCGGAATTCTTAATCCATTGGCTTCATCGTGGGGAACAGAAGCACGTCACGGATAGAGGGGCTATCGGTAAGTAGCATTACAAAGCGATCAACTCCAACTCCGAGACCGCCCGTCGGAGGCATACCGTGCTCAAGCGCCGCGAGGAAATCCTCATCGACCTGGGCGTTATTTCCGCCCTCCGCTCTCTTTGCGGCGACCTGGCGCTCAAATCTCTCTCTCTGATCGATAGGATCGTTCAGCTCGGAGAAGGCGTTACCCATCTCTCTCGCGCAGATAAAGAACTCAAAGCGCTCGGTAAACATAGGATCGTCCGGCTTACGCTTGGCAAGAGGAGAAATTTCCACAGGATAATCGTAAATAAAGGTAGGCTGTATCAGCTTTTCTTCTACGAACACATCAAAGAATGCCGCAAGAACGTCACCCTTGGTGTCCTTATCGGAAACCTCGACTCCGCGTCTTTTTGCGCAGGCGCGGGCATCCTCGTCGGTCTTCCAATCATTGAAGTCCTCACCGGAATACTTCTTCACGGATTCAGCCATAGTCATTCTGGTCCATCCGGGAGCCATATTGATAGTTTCTCCCTGATAAGGGATCTCATAGCTTCCGCAAACGTTCTTTGTGATCTCGGAATACATTCCCTCTACCAGATCCATCATTCCGTGGAAATCTGTGTACGCCTGATACATCTCGATGGTGGTGAACTCGGGATTATGCTTGGTATCCATTCCCTCGTTGCGGAATATACGTCCTACCTCGTAAACCTTGTCAAATCCGCCAACGATAAGGCGCTTTAAGTCAAGCTCGGTCTCAATACGCAGATACATCTCTATGTCGAGGG
>JAFVTO010000155.1 GCA_017503165.1 Clostridia bacterium
AAATTGAATAGTAGGATGAAGAGTAGGATAAAAAACCTACTCTTCTCTGTTTATTAAACGCTGTTTTTGTAAGATTGTTTTACCCAATGTCGAAAAGACAGCGCTTAGGTTGAACATTTTTTGAGAAGGTAAAGGGTATGGCATCATCAAAGGGAAATATTGCCGCAAGAGTAACTGAATTAATCTTGCCGGCGGTTATAGAGCTGGGATACAGTATTTGGGACGTTGAATATGTAAAAGAGGGCGCCGATTGGCATCTTAAGATCACAATAGATTCTCCAAACGGAATATACGTGGAGGACTGTGAAAAGGTTAGCAGAGCGATAGATCCGATATTGGATGAGGCTGATCCGATAGAGGAGCATTACTATTTGGACGTGTCGTCTCCCGGCATTGAGCGCGATATTCGTACACCTGACCACTACAAGGCTTGTGTGGGCGAAAAAATAGAGGTCAAGCTGTATACTGCCATGGAAGGTATGAAAAGCTTTGTGGGAGTGCTCGCAGAATATTCGGATGAGGCAGATACGGTTACGGTAGAGCTTAGCGGCGGAAAGAGTATTGCCGTTGGAAGAAAGCAGATCTCAAGGTGTAATATTTATTTTGATTTTGAAAAAGAATTTGTAACGGAGGAAACAGATAAAAAAGATGAATAAGGCTTTGTTCGAGGCTGTCGAGATGCTTGAAAAGGAAAAAGGAATCTCGAAGGAATATATGTACGGAAAGATCATAAAGGCGCTTGAAAAGGCATTCGAGCATGAAAATAACGGTGGTAGTAACGTAAGAGTCGTTCTGAATCCTGAAAAGCACGATTTAAAGGTATACCGTCAGATGACGGTGGTAGAGGAGGTTACAGATCCTCGTACCCAGATTGCTCTTGTGGACGTAAAGCGTAAAACTAAGAGAAACATTGTCGGAAGCGTTATCGAGGAAGCGGTTAAGCCAGATGAGTTCAAGAGACTTAGCGCGAGAATCGGAAGACAGTTTATCGTACAGGCTATACGTGAAGCAGAGCGTGAGCTCCGTGACAGAGAATATCAGGAGAAAAAGGGCGAGGCAGTATCGGCAACGGTTGATTTTGTTGATCCTAATACCGGAAATGTTCGCCTTAATCTCGGAAACTTTACCTCCGCTCTTGCCAAGGATGAACAAATTGAGGGCGAAACATATACCATAGGACAGCATATAAAGGTCTATATTCACGAGGAGCATCTTGATAACGGTAACACCTTCTACAAAGTGTCCAGAAGGCATCCGGGACTTATCAAGGCTTTGTTTGAATTAAATATTCCCGAAATCCAGGACGGAACAGTAATCATAATGAATGTAGCCAGAGAGGCGGGATCGAGAACTAAGATCTCGGTTATGAGCCGTGATCCTGATGTTGATCCTATCGGAACCTGTGTCGGTACACAGAATCAGAGAAAGTCTGTAGTGACCGGTGAGCTTAACGGTGAAAAGATCGACATAATTAAGTATAGCGAGTCGCCGGAGGAATACGTAAAGGCAGCTCTCCAGCCGGCAACAGTTGACAGTGTTGTGATGGAGGGAGAAAGAGCGTGCAAGGTTTATGTTGCGGCCGACCAGCTTTCTCTTGCAATCGGTAAGGGTGGTCAGAACGCACGTCTCGCTGCAAATCTTACCGGAATAAAGATCGACATAAAGACGACCGAATAATTTCTGACGTCCATGTCGGAGATCTTGAGGTGAAAAACTTGGCAGATAACAAAGGACAGAAAAAAACACCTGAGCGCAGATGCGTGGGATGCGGAGAGATGAAGGCGAAAAAAATGCTTATTCGTGTTGTCCGTGATCCGGAGGGTAATATATTTTTGGATACAAGTGGTAAAAAATCAGGAAGAGGGGCATACCTGTGCTCGGATATCTCCTGTTTCCGGAAAGCCCGAAAGAGTAAGCGTCTGGAAAGCAATCTGAATGTTGTCATTCCTGAAGAATTGTACCAGCGTCTGGAGTCTCAAATTGCAGAAGGTGCAAACTGATGAGCGAGATAATTAAAACGAAATCTCTTATTGGGTTTGCCACAAAAGCGGGAAAGATAACCTTTGGAACAGAGCTCACGGTCGGAACTGTCAGAAAAAAAGGAAAAAAAAGAGTTTTTCTGATGTTATGCGCATCCGATGCGGCACCTAATACCCAAAAGCGCGCTTATGATTGCGGAGCATATTATGATATACCGGTAAAAACACTTATGCTTACGGTAGCGGAGTTGTCCGCAATAACCGGGAAATCTCATCCCATTGCTGTTATAGGGATAATTGATCCGGGCTTTGCCGAAGCAATAAGCAGAGCTTTGGAAACGGATATATCCTCCCCTAACGATTGATTATGAAAAAATGTGTGCGTTGTTCCTGAAAAGACTGGGCTCGCATTGAATGAAAGGAATGGTTATATGGCAACAAAAATCAAAATCGGAAGCTTGCAGAAGTCACTGAAAAAGAACGGAAAAGAGTTCGTTTTCGGAACCAGCAAGGAGTTGGTTTCTAAAATGGTGTCGCTGGGTTTCACAGAGGTGAAAACACACAACGATGTGATAGGCGATGCGGAATTCAATCTGCTTATGGCGAGCTTGTCGAACGACTATTCCCCGTCGGAGATCAGCGATATTAAATCGTACATTAACGGTGATGTCATCGTAGAGGGATATAGCAGAGTGGAGAAGGAGACAGTTCAGAAGCCCGCGGCTTCTGTTGCGTCCAAAAAAGAAGAGGCTCCAAGACCACAATCTTCTCCTGTTAAAAAGCCTCAGCCTGCAACATCGGCGACTTCCTTGGGTGCAAAGCCGGTGGCAAACAAGCCTC
>JAFVTO010000156.1 GCA_017503165.1 Clostridia bacterium
CGCTACCTCCCGTGAGGCAGAAAAAGCCTCCCCTAGTGGCACCTGCCGTAGAGCAGGTGCCACAGTTATATTCGCCTGCGGCGAGTTATATTGCTTCGCGAGTTTGAGAGGCGAATATAATATCACTGCGACCACAGAGTTGCAAAGCAACTCGGAGCAATATCACTGTTGCTTGCAACAATATCACGCTGACACGGTCAGCATATCACTAAACACTATCAAGAAATGCGCACTTACTCACCACCGAATGCGGTGGTGTAATAGAAAATGGGGCTGAGTCTTTCGCTTAATTAAAAGCTTTTGACTCAGCCCCATTTTATTATAGCTCTGTCAGCTCGACCAAACGGTTATCTTACAACGATGTTTACGATCCTTCCGGGAACGTAGATCTCCTTGACGATGTTCTTTCCTTCGATTGCCGCGATTATCTTTTCGTCCATCTTGGCGATAGCGATAGCCTCATCCTTTTCCGCCTTGGCGGGAACAAGGATAACGCTTCTCATCTTACCGTTGATCTGAACCGCGATCTCGACGGTCGCATCCACCGTCTTTGCCTCGTCGTATTCCGGCCAGGGCGCAAGTGAGCAGAAACCACTTCCGCCGTTCTGCTCCCACATTTCCTCACAGATGTGGGGAGCGAAGGGACAAAGCAGACGAACAAAGGTCATCAGCTCGTCGCTTGTGATCGAGCCATGTGCCTCAATATCGTTTACCAGCGACATCATGGCGGCAATAGCGGTATTGAACTTAAGCTCCTCTATATCCTGAGAGACCTTCTTTACCGTCTTGTGGAATTTGGACTCAAGCTGAGGTGTCACGCCGCTTCCCTTGACAAGCGAAGGAAGCTCTGCTACTCTCTCGATAAATCTCTTGCATCCGCGAACACTGCTTTCCGACCAGGGCGCGGCGGAAGCATAGTCGCCCATAAAGAGTATATATACACGGAGGACATCCGCTCCGTATTCGTCTACAGTATCGTTGGGATCTACTACGTTGCCCTTGGACTTACTCATTTTATCTCCGTCCGGGCCGAGGATAAGTCCCTGTGCCGTGCGCTTGGCGTAAGGCTCTTCGGTATTGACCACTCCGATATCGTAAAGGAATTTGTGCCAGAAGCGGGAATAGATCATATGACGGGTAACGTGCTCCATACCGCCGTTGTACCAGTCTACGGGCATCCAGTAATTCAGCTTTTGGGGAGCCGCTATTGCTTCACTGTTGTGTGGATCTATATAGCGAAGGAAGTACCAGGAGGAGCCTGCCCACTGCGGCATGGTGTCCGTCTCGCGCTTTGCTGCTCCGCCGCACTTGGGACACTTGCAGTTTACATATTCCTCTATCTTCGCAAGGGGACTCTCGCCTCCCTCACCGGGCGCAAATTCAGTTACGTTGGGCAAACGGAGCGGAAGCTCCTCATAGGGGACCGCTACCATTCCGCACTTCTCGCAGTGGACTATCGGTATTGGTTCACCCCAATATCTCTGGCGGTTGAACGCCCAGTCCTTCATTTTGAACTGCACGCCCTCTTCGCCGATGCCCTTTTCCTCAAGATACTTTATCATTGCCGCGATGGAGGTCGCTTTATCTGTATATCCGTTGAGGAAGTCCGAATTGACCATCTCGCCGCTTTCGGTATATGCCGCCTTGGAAATATCTCCGCCCTTTATGACCTCGATTATATCAATACCGAACTTCTTTGCAAAGTCGTAGTCACGGTCATCGTGTGCGGGAACTGCCATGATCGCTCCCGTTCCGTAGCCCATCATTACGTAATCGGAAATGAAGATCGGGATCTCCTTGCCGTTTATGGGATTGATAGCGGCAATTCCTTCTATCTTTACTCCCGTCTTATCCTTTACGAGCTGAGTGCGCTCAAATTCAGTCTTCTTTGCGCATTCTTCACGGTAGTTGACCACATCCGCATAATTGGCTATTCTGTCTGCATACTTCTCCAGCAAAGGATGCTCGGGAGCCATTACCATAAATGTGACTCCGAAAAGCGTATCGGGACGGGTAGTATATATGCGGAGCTTTTCGTCTGCTACGGAAAGCTTGAAGTTTACGAACGCACCGGTGGATTTACCTATCCAGTTTACCTGCTGCATCTTGATATTGGGGAGATAGTCCACCGAATCAAGTCCGGAAAGCAGCTTGTCTGCGTACTTGGTTATGCGCAGATACCATACGTCCTTGGACTTCTGTACTATATCGCTGTGACAGATGTCGCACTTTCCGCCCTGAGAGTCCTCGTTGGAAAGAACTACCTTACAGCTGGGACAGTAGTTTACCAGCGCAGTGTCACGGAAAACAAGACCGTTTTCAAACATTTTGAGGAATATCCACTGGGTCCACTTGTAGTAGCTCTCCTCAGTGGTATCGACTGTGCGCGTCCAGTCAAACGAGAATCCTACCCGCTTAAGCTGCCCGGTGAACCTCTCAATATTTTTGTCGGTTACCTGACGGGGGTGCGTGCCGGTTTTTATAGCGTAGTTTTCGGTGGGGAGACCGAAAGCGTCGAAGCCGATGGGGTACAGAACATTGTAGCCCTGCATTCTTCTCTTTCTGGAAATTACCTCAAGTCCCGAATACGCCTTGATATGTCCAACGTGCATTCCCGCGCCCGAGGGATAAGGAAATTCTATCAGACCGTAAAATTTCGGCTTTGAAAAATCGTCGGATGCGTGAAATATTCCGCTCTCCTCCCAACGGTCCTGCCATTTTGCTTCAATTTGCTTGAAATCGTACTTCATTTAAGTTACCGTCCCTTTCTTATGGAATCGCGATCCCGGATCCATGCCTTATCTTGGCACCTGAGACCGACTCCGAATAACCCTGATACAAGGTCACACCCCTTCGGGCGCATCTGACCTACTGTCTGAAATGCTATCGTCTGATTTGATACGCGCCTGTATATCCGTCGCGCCGGCATAACGAAGCAAAAGCAGGGTACAAAACTACATATTGCTAATTATTGTATCACAAACCAAGCAAGTTGTCAACCGATTTTTGCAATTTTTGTAACGGCACGCGGTTTTTAGAGTACGGTCGCTTGGGGTACACCCGCTTTTGGGGTACGCCGGCTTTTGGGGTACGCCTCTCTCGCTGTATCCAAAGGGATGTTTTATATTCGGTACCGCGAGCTTAACCGTAATTAGGTGCAATGAGGATTGCCTTATCCGTCTTGGTGCACGGTTCGACTTATCCGTCTTGGTGCACGGTTAGGACTAATCGGTGTCGCAAAGAATGTTTTTTGCAATGCGAAGCATTGTGCCTGAGAAAGAAATCACAACATTTTTAAGAAAAATTTCATTTTCTCTTGTCACGGCGTTTTTTTTATGATATAATGGTGCAAAAAGAGTTAAAACATTGGAGAACACATGAAAAAGGCACTGAACATTTATATCACCACCCCCTTGATACTGAGAATCGCTATCGGTCTTGTGATCGGCGTTTGTCTTGGGATATTTTTGCCACAGGCATCATTCGTTTCCGTTTTCGGTAACGTATTTGTCAGCGCGCTGAAGGCTATAGCACCCATCCTGGTCTTTGTTCTTGTTATTGCCTCTCTGACAAGCGCGGGCAAGGGCATCGGAAAGCGCTTTGGAACTGTTATCTTTTTTTACCTGCTTACCACCTTCCTCGCAGCGGCTATAGCCGTCGTCGCATCTTTTATATTCAAGATAACGGTTCCTTTAACTGTTGCCCCGGACCTGGACTCCGCCCCCTCAGGGCTTGGTGAGGTATTTGCTACCCTGCTCGGAAACATGGTGGCAAATCCCATTGCATCCATAATAAACGGAAACTATATCGGTATCCTTACCTGGTCGGTAATTCTCGGTCTTGCTCTCCGTCAGATCGCATCTGAGCAAACACAGAATACTCTGACGGATATATCAAACGCTGTTTCACGCGTGGTAGGTTGGGTAATTCAGCTTGCCCCCTTCGGTATTATGGGGCTGGTCTTTTCCTCTGTCAGCGAATACGGACTTAATATTTTCGCTGATTACGGCAAGCTGCTTCTTGTGCTGGTCGGGTGCATGCTCTTTGTTGCCTTGGTCATCGATCCCTTGGTTGTCGGCTTTGCTCTTCGTCGCAATCCGTACCCATTGGCCCTGCGTTGCTTCCGGGAGTCCGGTATTACCGCGTTTTTTACGCGGAGCTCAGCCGCGAATATCCCCGTGAATATGGCGCTTTGCGAAAAGCTGGGGCTTGACAAGGAATATTACTCGGTCGCGATCCCTCTTGGCGCTACCATTAACATGGACGGAGCGGCTATCACTATTACCGTCCTGTCTCTTTCCGCCGCGTTTTCCCAGGGGCTAAATCCCAACGTTTTGCTTGCCATCCTGCTTTCCTTTGTCGCCACACTTGGCGCATGCGGCGCCTCCGGTGTTGCCGGCGGCTCGCTTCTTCTCATTCCCATGGCGTGCTCCCTTCTCGGTGTTTCTTCCGAGGTGGCAATGCAAATGGTAGGCATAGGCTTTATTATAGGTGTTGTTCAGGATTCCCTGGAGACCGCCATCAACTCCTCCGGCGACGTGATGTTCTGCGCAACCGCCGAATACCGAGACAAGCTTAAGCGCGGTGAGGAGATCCCGAAATAACGTGAATGGATTTCTCGCAGGATCGCCAAGACATTCAGACTAACGGGTATGAAAAAGCAACAAGCGAACGGAGCGAGTTATGGAGCAAGCTGTTTTCTATCGCGGAAGAGAGCTACACGAGGGAAGAAACGAATTTTTTATCCGCCGAGCTGACTGAGCATTATATTACTCATGCGAAATGAGCTTATATATCATCATAAGGAGGGATAGCTATGCTATACAAGAAGAATTCAGCGAAATCACTTTCAAGGGAGTTGTTTGAAAATCCCACAAGCGAATACCGCGGTACCCCCTTCTGGGCATGGAACTGCAAAATGACACCGGAAATACTTGAAAAGCAGATCGAATACCTTAAGGAAATGGGCTTCGGCGGCTTTCATATGCATTCCAGAGCGGGAATGGACAATGCCTATCTGAGTGACGAGTTCATGTCACTTATCCGCGCCTGTACAGACAAGGCGAAGAAGGAGGAAATGCTCGCATGGCTTTACGACGAGGATAAGTGGCCATCCGGCGCGGCAGGCGGACTGGTTACGAAAGAGCCGAAATACAGAGCGAGAAGACTCATCATCGCGCCGGCAGACAGAGTGCTTACATCAGCCCCCGGCTGTGCTGACGGGCTGAGCTCTGAAAAGCCCTTGCTTGATGCACGCGGAGAGCTTCCCAAAACCCAAGCAGTGATAGAGGGCAAGCCCTATTTCGTTGGCGCATACGACGTGGTTCTCGATGCCAACGGTGCCATTGCCTCCTATAGCAGGATAGGCAGAAGCAGAAGAGCCAAGGGAGATAAATGGTACGCCTTCTGCCTCACCCAGCCCATGAGCGACTGGTATAACGGCTATTGCTACTTAGATACACTCTCTCCCACTGCCGTAAAGAAGTTCACAGAGGTTACCCACGACAGATATAAGGAGTGGGTTGGGGACGAGTTCGGCAAGGTAGTTCCCGCAATCTTCACCGACGAGCCTCAGTTCAACCGAAAGAATACTCTTGAAAGACCTACGGACAAGGCGGCGGTCACCCTGCCCTGGACTCCCGATCTTCCCACCAGCTTCAAGCGCACCTACGGCATGGACCTTGTGGATTGCCTTCCCGAGCTGATCTGGGATCTTCCGGACGGTCAGATCTCGGTGATACGCCATCATTTCCACGACCACGTTTGCGAGAGATTTACCGAGGCATTCAGCGCTGTTTGCGGTAAATGGTGCAAAAATAACGGGCTGCCTCTGACCGGTCATATGATGGAGGAGCCTTCTCTCCAATCCCAGACTGCCGCGATCGGAGAGGCTATGCGAGCATATAAGTATTTCGGATATCCCGGAATAGATATGCTTTGCGACAGAGTGGAGCTTACTACCGCCAAGCAGACCCAGTCGGTGGTCAATCAGTACGGCAAGGAAGCGATGCTCTCCGAGCTTTACGGCGTTACCAACTGGGATTTTGATTTCAGAGGTCATAAGTTTCAGGGCGACTGGCAGGCTGCTCTCGGCGTTACCATCCGCGTTCCACACCTGTCCTGGGTATCAATGAAGGGCGATGCAAAGCGAGATTATCCCGCCTCTATAAGCTATCAGTCCCCTTGGTTCAGGGAGTACAACTATATAGAGGATCATTTCGCCAGGGTAAATACCGCGCTGACCAGAGGTACTCCGGACGTTAATATAGCGGTAATACATCCAATCGAAAGCTACTGGCTCTATTGGGGCCCCGGCGCCACTACTCTTGAAAAGAGAAAGCAGCTGGAGGATAACTTTAACTCTATGATCCGCTGGCTCCTGCTCAACCAGCTGGATTTTGATTACGTAAGCGAGTCGCTCTTCCCCGAGCAATGCAAGAGGGCGGATAACCCCATCAAGATCGGACGTATGAGATACGACGTTATAGTCGTTCCCGCCCTTGAGACCATAAGAGAGACTACGGTTGAGCGCCTGGAGCAGTTCGCAGACGCAGGCGGAAGAGTAATATTCATGGGTAAATGCCCCGATTACGTCGACTGCAAGATCAGCGACAGAATAAAGAAGCTTTATGACAGATGCGAGACCGTTCCCTTCGAGAAGCATGCCATCATTGAAGCTCTTGCCGAGAACAGAGCTTTGGAGATCAGAGGCAAGAACGGAGGCTACAGAGAGGGATATATCTACCGTATGCGCAAGGACGGAGCGTCCAGGTGGCTGTTTGTCGCCAACGCCGTTAAGAGTGACGGTGAAGGAGTGCACGGCGGAGTAGGTAAGGACACCCGCCCACAGGAGCCCCTCTTCTTCAAGATCAAGGGCAAATACACCCCCACTCTCTACGATACCCTCAGCGGAGAAATCAAGAAAATATGCTACACCGTAAGCAACGGCTTCACCTGCTTCACACTGCCCGCATACCTTTACGATTCCTTCCTGTTTAAGCTTGATCACTATGATAAGACACAACCCGAAGTAAAGCAGGATCGTTATCAGACCGTGTCAAGGCAGGATCGCTTCTATGCTCTGCCCTATGAGAGAGAGGAAAAGAACGTACTGCTTCTTGATATCGCCATGTGGAAATGGGACAGTGAAAAGGAATACCGTCCTCTTGAGGAAATGAGAAGACTGGACCGCCTCGTCAGAAGGAGCGCCGGAATTCCTCCAAAGAGCGGAAAGCAGCCCTGGTGCCTGCCGCCGGAGATCCCGGAGCACACCGTTACCCTCGGCTTCCCTCTGAACACCGAGATCGACCTTGTGGATGCTGAGCTTGCCTGCGAGGACCTGGATACCACCGAGATCTACATCGACGGAGTTAAGGTGGAAAAGAAGGAGCTTGGATATTATGTGGACGAGAGCATAGGAAGGACCGCTCTGCCCAAGATCGAAAAGGGCACCCACCTTCTGGAGCTGGTTCGTCCTCTCGCTCCCAGAACTTACAACGAAAGCTGCTATCTCCTGGGAGAATTTGACGTTCGCGTGGCAGGCTTTACCTCTACTCTGACCGCGCCGTCTTCTTCCATCAGCTTTGGCTCTATAACCGGTCAGGGTATGCCCTTCTACGGCGGAAATGTCAAATACCGCATTGAGGTGGATGTTCCCGAGGACGGATGCAAAATAAAGGTGCACGCCAGCAATTATCGCGGAGCGCTTATTGCGGTAGACATAGACGGAGAGCGGGCGGGCAGGATAGTATTCAATCCCTATGACCTTATAACAGACGGATTATCAGCCGGAAAGCATACGGTTGAGCTGACACTGTTCGGCAACAGACACAACACCTTCGGACCCGTTCACAACTGTGATCTGACATACGAGTGGTTTGGTCCCAGCGCCTTTGTTACCGGCGGTGATGCCTTCAGCTACGAGTACAGGCTTAAGGACACAGGTATTCTCATAAGTCCGGTTATTGAGGTATTAAAGAAGATAGATTGAGCAGACAAATATAAGACATTGTAAAGAGGAATTGGTGAACTATGAAAACAAAGTATCTTACTTACGAGGAGTTTGGCGCCGTCGGTGACGGAGTGCATGATGACCACGAGGCTATTATCGCCTGTCACGACGCGGCAAATCTGCAAAAAATACCGGTCAGAGCATCAGATAACGCAACGTATTATATCGGAGGTAAAAGCAAAGCTGCCGTCGTTAAGACCGACGTTGATTTCGGCACTGCGCGTTTTATTATCGACGACAGAGAGCTTGAATCTGTCGTAAGCTACGTTTTCTCCGTGGAATCTGATTACTGCTTTGAGCCGGTGGAGATACCCTCTCTCAGCCGCAATCAAAAAACATTGGACGTGGGCAAAATGGGCAACTATCTCGTTCGCGTTTACGATGACAGTCACCCTGTTTTCATAAGAAAAGGGCTCAATATGAACAACGGTACCGCTACTCAGGATATTTTCTTAGCGGATGCCGAGGGCAACATTTCTCCCTCTGTGAATTTTGACTATCCCACCGTTACGCGGGCAGAAATGAGATGCACTGACGACGCGCCCATAACACTGCGCGGCGGAATATTTACCACGGTTGCAAATCAGCAGACGTCTCTGCTCCGCTACCATCAGCGCGGTATCCACGTAACCAGATCCCACGTTACAATATGCGATTTTCAGCATTACGTCAATGGTGAGGGTGACCACGGCGCGCCGTATCACGGCTTTATCCGCTCCGACTACGCTACCGACCTTACGGTAAAAGACGGAATAGTAACTCCAAGATTTACTTATTGGACGGAGAGCAAAATTCCCGGAAAGCAGGTCCCTATGGGCTCTTACGATCTCAGCTTCTGGTCCTCCATCGACGTGAGCTGCATCAACGTAAAGCAGACTGTGGATATTACGGATAACCGATATTGGGGTGTTTATACCTCCAACTTCTGCAAGAATCTGCGTATAGAGGGCTGTGTTTTCTCCCGATTTGACGCACACATGGGTGTAACCAATTTTGTGATAAAGGATTGCCGTCTCGGTCATCAGGGCATTCAGCTTATCGGATTCGGAAAGGGAGTAATTGAAAACACGCAGGTCAATTCCGCCGCCCTCTTCTCCTTGCGGCACGATTACGGCGCTACCTGGACAGGAACCCTGGAGATCAATAACTGTCAATGGAATCCGAGAAGCGGAAATACCTCGATCTTTATCGCAGTAAATGAAGAGGATCACGATTTCGGATATTTCTGCTGCGAGCCTGAGGTGATCACAATTAGCGGGCTTCACGTAAATGACAGCGGATTCGGAGATAAGCCGTTATATCTGCTTCCTAAGTTTACGAATTTCTCGCCGGACAGCGAAAAGCTCGCTCCTTACGGAAGAGTAAAGGAATATTACGTCAAGGGGCTCACTACAGAAAGAGGCGGGCAGCCGGAGCTTTGCCAGTGTCCGGAGCTTTACCCTGAGATCAAATGCGTTATTGAGTGAGACTCTGAGCTTGGGAATAAGAAAAAAGAGAATAAAGCTCTATGCGTAGTTCAGTAGGGACATTACGCAAATTGATCGAGTAGGTAGAAACCAATCCACCTCTCACACCACCGTACGTGCCGTTCGGCATACGGCGGTTCAATTCAAAATTAAATACGTGTTACCTTTAGGTAGTAATCGGAAAGACTGACTAAGCCTCGCTTGGTCAGTTTTTCTTTGGAAACAGCTCTTGCAAGAACAGACTTTGTTGCAACAAATTGGTAATGGTCTCCCCAATTTGCTACCTTATGTGCTATCCATTTAGGTACTCCAAGCTTCAGTAGTCCCCATTCTCGTTTACTCGGCAGTTTCCACTGCTTCCAAATTATCACCCTTATCTGCGTTCTTAAATGCTCGTCTATGCCTTGAAGCTTTGCTTTCATTGAGCCTTTGCGGAAGTAGTTTATCCAACCTCTCGTTACCTCGTTAATCTTCTTAATTCGGTATGTAAGGTCAATACTCCAGCTTCTTTTGCATAGTGCTTTGAGCTTTCTTTTGAGTCTCTGCACAGAGTCATTGTGAGGTCTTGCTTTCCACTCCTCTTTGTCTTTCCAAAAGCCAAATCCAAGATATTTGAGCTTGCTTGGCGGTGTTACCTTTGTTTTGGTAGCATTAACCTTTAATCCGAGCTTTCTCTTTATCCAATCGGTTATGGAATACATTACTCTTGTCGCTGCCGCTTTGCTTTTTAATACAATTACCACATCATCTGCGTATCTTGTAAATCTAAGCCTACGGCTTTCCAGCTCTTTGTCAAGCTCGTTCAGCATTATGTTACTGAGTAAGGGAGATAAGTTTCCGCCTTGCGGTGTGCCTATCTCGGTTGACTCGTATTTGCCTCGGTTCATAACACCCGCTTTGAGATACTTTCGTATCAAGCTTTCCGTATCTCCGTCGTGTATTACTCTTCCAACAAAACTCATCAACTTGTCTTGCGGTACATTGTCAAAGAATTTCTCAAGGTCAATATCCACTATCCATAAGTATCCGTCATTGAAGTATTCAAGCAATTTAGTTATTGCTTGCTCACATCTTTTGTTCGGGCGAAATCCATAACTGTTATCGCTGAACATCGGGTCGAATATGGGTGTTAACACTTGGGTTATTGCTTGCTCTATTACTCTGTCAATTACCGTGGGGATTCCGAGCTTTCTTACACCACCGTTTGGCTTTGGTATCTCTACTCTAAGCACGGGTTGCGGTTTGTAAGTTCTCGCTCGGATTTGTTCCTTAATACTTCTCCAATTTACTCGCATATATTCTTCGAGTTCTTTGGTTGTAACTCCGTCTACTCCGCCTGCTCCTTTATTTGCATAAACTCTTTTGTAGGCTTTTTCAACGTTCTCGTTACTAAGTATCTTTTCAAGCATTTCCGACATATTCCGTCTTTTCTCCTTTCCGCTTCCAAGCAAAGTTTTTTTTCCACTCCCTATGTTATTTGTGCTTCTCCTCAAATACGCTTCGGTTTCACACATAGTCGGGGTCGTTGCTTGGAACATACATTTCAAATTGACGCTTTGAATTGTTCAGCCCTTCCCAAGTTTTTTCTTGGTACTACGGCTTCTGCTGACTTCTTGCCGTTCGTTGTTACTACGGATTTCTCCGTCGGCAAGACCTCACGGGATAAACCAATACTCTTTCCTCGTCTACCTGCTCGGTCTACGCAATAGGGTTACGGTTACCTTTTGGACTTCGTTGCTTTGAGTCAACTTATCCGCCTATTACGCCTTCGTACCGAGTTTCTGTTCGTCAGGCTACGATTTCGCTATCCCTTCTTCTCGCCTACACCTCACGATGCAAACCTTGGGAGTCGCTTTCGGGTTGGTCGGTAACTACCTCCCAGCGGACTTTCACCGCAGAGCATTGATATGCCCGTCATAC
>JAFVTO010000157.1 GCA_017503165.1 Clostridia bacterium
GTGTCCGGTAGCAGTGTCGGGGTCGGGCTCGACCTCTTCAGTCTTACATACCGGGCATTTTCTGGATCTCGTACCGTCTTGGGTACAAGTCGCATCGCCATTGGATTTCCATGACGAGTCGGTCCATTTGTGTCCGTTCACAGCGCAGCTATCCTGTTCGACATCATCCTTGTCGCATGATACCAGGAAAAGCATCGCGGTGAGAGCGAAAACAGCCAGAACCAAAGCAAGTATCCGGAATTTTTTCATAAATTTGCTCTCCTTCGCAAATAGTTTTTAGGTACTTAACATTATAGCACCCTCTATTTAATTCAGCAATGTAATTTCTAAACATCACAATGCATAAATTCAACATTAATATGCAATACTCGCAGATTAACCAAAGCCATGCACGCGCTTTAGTACAAGTTGCACAAACACTGTTTTTCATTAAAACACAAAAGCACCCGCTTTTCGCGCCTTGTCCACATTTTACACATTATTAATATTATCACGGTGTGTAATTCAAATCTTAATGATAAAATACCGCAGTAATATGAAACTGAGTTTCAGATTCGCTCCGGAGCCGTAAGCCGAGGGCAATCAGATTTCTTCATTTTTGTTACAATATCAGAAATAACGGTTGCGCACTATTCTAAGGCTCCCTCCGGACTTCGTCGCAGACAAACGTCGATTAGGTGCCTAAATCAAATTCAACAAATCAACGAAAGAAGAAAAAGAAAAATGTCAGAAAGAAGCAGCATCGGGTACAAAACCCGTCAGAGGGAGAGGATACTGGAATTTATCAAGAGCTCCGGCGACTGCGTTACGGCAGAGGAGATAATCGTAGGGCTGGGCGCTCTGGGTGAGAACGTATCCAAGCCCACCGTATACAGGACATTAGATCATTTCGTAAAGAACGGATACGTCACCCGTTTCGTAAGTGAGAAGGGCGACAGCTCCACATACAGGATAAGCGGAGAGAGCCACGCAGAGCACTTTCACATAAAGTGTACGGAATGCAAAAAGACGGTGTGTGTGGACTGCACCTTCATCCACAGCATCGAGAGCCACATTCTGGAGCATCACGGCTTTACCCTCTCCCCAAACCAAACTGTTTTTTACGGTGTATGCGCCCAATGCCGTGAGCAGGAGAACCGAGGCATCTGAGACACCGAAACCCTTCATTATTATAAATACGCGCGCCCGCGCGGGCATGAATGCACCCTTTTCCCCTTCAATCCACCCAAGAAAGGCAAACATAACATGAATTTCAAAAAGACAACTTCCATAATACTTGCGGCGGCAACCCTGCTTTCCCTGCTCGCTATCCTTTCCTGCTCGGTCTCCGGGCGGTATACCGAGGGCGAGGGAGAGTTGAAGGTGGTATGCACCAATTTCCCGCCATTTGATTTTGCCAGAGTCGTAGGCGGCGACAAGGTCACCGTCACTCTTCTGCAGGACAGCGGCGCGGATCTTCACAATTATGCTCCCACCTCAAAGGACATAATAACGGTAAAGAACGCCGATATTTTCGTATGTGTGGGCGGCTCGTCAGACGATGCCTGGCTGGATGGCGTATTGAGCTCAGCCAACAATTCCGCTCTTAATGTCTTTAAGCTGACAGAGCATTCCACTCTGCTTGCCGTTCCCGAAACCGAGGAAGAGCACGACCACGACCACGATCACGATCACGCGGGCGAGGATGAGCATGATGAGCATGATGAGCACGGCGAGTCCTGTGATCATGACCATAGCCACGACGAGCATGTGTGGACCTCTCTCAAAAACGCCGCAAGCATAGTCAGCGCCCTGGCAGAGACCTTTGCCGAGGCAGACAGCGCCAACGGCGACTATTACAGAGCCAACGCCGCCGCGTATATAGAGAAGCTTGATGCGTTGGACGCGCAGTATGAGGAAGCCATCCGGGCAGCCACCCACAAAACTCTGATATTTGCAGACAGATTCCCATTTGTATATATGACCGAGGATTACGGCTTGGGCTACCATGCCGCATTCAGCGGCTGCTCCACAGAGGTCAACGCCAGCTTTGAAACCACCTCAAGACTTATAGAGGCGGTAGGTGAGGAGGGGGTTACCAAGATACTGATAACCGATACCGCTCCCGAGAATGCCCCTGCGGTGGCGAACACGGTTGCAAGCTCCACAGGAGCAGGCATCCTTTCTATGAATTCCTGCCAGTCGGTCACCCGAGCGCAAATATCCGACGGAGCCACTTATCTTGAAATCATGACCGAGAATTTAGAGACGCTGAAAAAAGCGCTTTCCTGAGAATAAAATACAAACGGCAGTGACTGTGCCCGATATACGTGTGAGAAACTGCCAAGGAAGGAAAAGTGATATGTCACTTATAACCTGCAAGGACCTCGTATTGGGTTACGAGGGACACCCGATAGTAACGGGACTGAATTTCACATTGGAAAACGGCGACTATCTGTGCATAGTCGGAGAAAACGGCTCCGGAAAGAGCACCCTCATGAAGACGCTTCTGGGACTGAAGGAGCCAATGAGCGGAGAGCTCACCTTCGGAGACGGGCTTCGGAAAAACGAGGTAGGCTATCTGCCTCAGCAGAGCGGGGTGCAGAAGGATTTCCCCGCCTCGGTATTCGAGGTAGTGCTTTCGGGATGTCTGAACAAACGGGGGCTCCATCCGTTTTACGGCGCCATGGATAAAGAGCGAGCGAGAAGGAACATGGAGCGTCTGGGGATAACTCACCTGGCGAACAGATGCTACCGCGAGCTTTCGGGCGGTCAGCAGCAGAGAGTCCTGCTTGCCCGCGCGCTATGCGCCACCACCAAGCTGCTTCTGCTGGACGAGCCTGTCTCAGGGCTTGATCCCAAGGTTACTATAGATATGTACGAGCTTATTCGGGCGCTGAATCGGGATGAGGGAATAACCGTCATCATGATCTCCCATGATATTTCCGCCGCCCTCACCTACTCCACGCATATCCTGCACATAAGTCACGAGCCCCGATTCTTCGGAAGAACGGAAAGCTATCTCAAAACGGAATACGGACGTATTTTCTCCGGCGCGGCAGGATCAACTGCCGCTAAATGCGCGTCAGAAGGCGCAGATAACAGTGACAGTGACAGTAACAGCGACAGTAACAGCGACAGTAACAACGACAGTAACAACGACAGTAACAACGACAGTAACAACCGCGACAACGCACAGCTCCACACCGCCATCAGTGAGAGCGAAGCTGACACCGCCGAGGAAAACAGCGAAAACCACAAAAAGGAGGGCGACAACTGATGCTGCAGCTTATTGCAATGTATTTTTCCCAGCCCTTCGTATGGTTTGCCATGATCGTTCTCGTGCTGGTCTCGCTTTGCGCGGCGCTCCTTGGAACCAGCCTGGTGCTCAAGCGTTTTTCCATGATCGGAGACGGTCTTTCACATGTAGCGTTCGGAGCGACATCCATAGCGGCGGCAACAAGCCTTGCGCCGATGGCGGTCACAACGCCGGTAACCGTAGTAGCGGCAGTTCTTCTGCTCCGTCTGAACAACAATTCAAAGATCAAGGGCGACTCTGCCATTGCAATGATCTCCTCGGGCGCTCTCGCCCTGGGTTATCTTGTGCTAAATCTCTTCCCCGGCGGCTCCTCGAATATAAGCGGTGACGCCTGCACCACCCTTTTCGGCTCGGCATCCATCTTAGGTCTCACCAAAACTGACGTGGCAACCTGCATAATCCTCGCCTTCGCCGTTATATTTTTCTTCATATTCTTTTATAATAAGATCTTCGCCATCACCTTCGACGAAAGCTTTGCCTCCGCCACGGGCACCAAGGCAGAGATATACAACAGTCTTCTCGCCATGACCACGGGCGTGGTAATAGTTATAGCCATGAAGATGGTCGGCGCGCTCCTTATTTCCGCTCTTATCATCTTCCCCGCCCTTTCTTCTATGAGAGTATTCAAATCCTTCCGCTCGGTGATAATCAGCTCGGTATGCATCTCACTGTTCTGCTCCGTCGTTGGCGGTATCTCCAGTATGTTAGCGGGAACGCCGGTCGGCCCTACGGTGGTAGCATTCAATATCGCGGTATTTATAATCTTCTGGGCTATCGACTGCTTCAAGGGCGCGAGAAAAAGCAGTGCCCCGGAAAAGGCGTGAGCGGCAGATTAACTCAAAACCGTAAAAACGGATTTATGCATTATGAAAAAACGGTATTAATCATAATGTCCGTATTTTCCCAAGGGCTTTACTTCAAATCGAAAGGTAGTTTATTATTATGAAAGCATGTTTCAAGCTGATATGCATTCTCACCCTGCTCTGCACCGTAGCTACCGCCGTTCTGAGCGGATGCGGAGGAAGCGGCACTGTTTCCGGCAAGGACAATACCTCCGGAATAAAGGTGGACGTCGACTACTCCAGGTATTCCGACACAATGCTGTACGACGCAATGCAGAAATTCGCCTCGGACAGTGATCTGCTTGGCAAAACCGTGAAGATACGCGCCGAATACGGCGGAGTCTTTGATTTCACCAAAAATACTTATATAAACGTTATCGAGCAGTTCGATGCCACCGCCTGCTGCGCCGCATACTATCAGCTCAAGCTGGGCGAGGGGGTAGAAAAGCCCCACATCGGCTCAGAGATAGAGATAGTGGGCACATTTGAGAAGGGGTACATAAACGTCAGCGCACTCACGCTGGTAAAGGGCAATTTTGACACCACCAAGGTGGATGTGGACGCGGCGAATATGTCACGCGATGACCTTACGGCATTTCTGGACACCATCAAGCTCCCCAACAACGAGTACAAGGGAAAAACTGTCCGCATCTGCGGACATTACGCCAAGAGCAAGGACGGATTCCACTACCTCGTCGGATACGAAAGCAGCCTTATGTCCAACCAGCTCACCTCTACCTGGAGCTTTGAGATCCACTCGGACTCTGTGGAATTTCCTGAGATCAACGACAACTATATCTACGCATACGAGATCATCGGAACGGTCAGCACCTACACTGTAGACAACGGAACCTGGCCCTGCATTGAGATCATCAGCTTCCGTCCGATAACTACGTACAACGTGTAAGCCAACCGGCAAGCAACGTATAGACGCGGCAAAACGCGGCAAAACGCGGCAAAACGAGGCAAAACGAGGCAAAACGAGGCAAAACGAGGCAGAACGCGGCAGAACGCGGCAGAACGCGGCAAAACGCGGCAAAACGCGGCAGAACGCGGCAAAACGCGGCAAAACGCGGCAGAACCGGGAAACTTTCTGAAAGAGCAAGTTCCGCAAGCACTTTCAATCTAACGTTACGAAAGGGGGATAAGGTGAGCATGGGGGCATTATCTCACAAAAGCTGCTATATATTCGGCGCGGCGCCGTTAGGGAACATTCCTGATATAAAAAATGAGCCGGGGCTGGTAATAGCCGCCGACGCGGGATTCAGTTCGCTTAAGGAGCTCAACGTTTCTCCCCATATAGTATTAGGGGATTTCGACTCGCTGGGCGAGATCCCGCGGGTTGATTGCGAGCTGGTACGGCATCCGGTGGAAAAGGACGATACCGACATGGGCTTGGCTGTGAAGGAA
>JAFVTO010000158.1 GCA_017503165.1 Clostridia bacterium
AAGCTTTTAATTAAGCGAAAGACTCAGCCCCTTTCTCCTTTTAATGTGACTTTTTAGCCGCGATTTCTCCCTCTGTCGTACAGTTGTACGCCGACGATGGCGAAATCACGTCTTCTGCATCTAAATGAGACAGACCCTTTTCTTTATCTCTTACTTGTTCTTTATCTCTTACTTTAACTCAAAGACGTACTTCACATTCGCCCCGGGAGCATCAAAAACATAATCCGTGTACCAGACGGTAAAGGGTTGACCTCCGTGACCCATTTCCGTTCCGCTGTATATCTTTGCCTCGGCATTTCCGGACGTCAGTTTCAATGTCATTGACGCCACCTCGTTTCCGAAAACGACTCCGTCGTCTGTCTGCTTAGGCTGTATTCTGGACACAAATCGCTCTATTATATCCTTAGGAGCCTCACTGAGCGAGAAGCTGTCGGATACCGTCAACTGACCCGCATCCTTATCGAACCTTATTTCACGGATAACGGAATTACCGTCTCCAAGCCCGTAGGCAGGAGCTATATCCATTCTCACACCGCTTTCGTCTATGGAAAAATCCGCGGCGCGGTATTGCGCGCCCTCATGCTGATACAAGCCACCTATCACCGGAACGCAGTGCCCCTGGGAGCCGCAATTGGCAAGCTGATAACGTTCGCGGCTGAAATACTTTTTGGTATATTCTCCCGATCCGAGATCAGATATGATCTCAACTCCGTTCTTGTAGATCAAGAAGTTTCCTATATCATTATGATTGTGCGGCTCTGCGTTGTGTCCGCCCTTGGCGGCAACGCCAACATTGTCCTTACCCGATGCTATGTACCACTGAGCGGCGGGAAGCATGTAGCAGCTCTCTGGAGGCGTTCTCTTTATCTCGCCATCGGGAGCCCACAGCGCATCGCGGATAGTACGGGCAAATCTGTGACATCCCCCTATTCCGATGCCGCACACCAGCCGTACCCCCTCAGGTACGAACATATCGCTGTAATGGTGCGACAGCATATGTGTAAGTCCCAGATTCAGCGACATGGAGCTTCCGCTATCCGAAAAGCTTACACCACGGTTTCCGTAGAAGCAGCATTTCTGAGGGAACAGCGCAATATCATGTATTCTCGGCTCGGCAAACAGGTTTATCTCTCCCCCGGTACGCTTATAAAGCGTATCGGCAAAGCAAGAGAAGTAACCGAAGCCGTAGCTCCAATATCCGGAGCCCTCAAGGCAGGCTCCGTCGTCAGAAAAGCTATCGACAAAGCTACGCATCGAGATCATCACCTTTTCAAGGAGCCGTCCCAATCTCTCGTTATCGTCTATCTCACACATACATGCCATACCGATAGATCCGCCGCAGACAGCCGCCCAGTTGCTCCTTCCGTTAAGCCAATGGAAGTTTCCTGTCTCAAATCTGTCGATCACCCTCTTTTTCAGCTCTCTCTGGACGCGCTTGATAACTATGGGATCAAGACGGTCACCAAGCAGCATAAGAGCCTCAGCCAGTGTATCTGCCGTTTCAGCGGCGAACAGGTCTACGGTATATGAGTCCTCCTGCAGGTTAGCGCGAAGAGCCTCATTGCCGCTCAGACAGGCAGGCAGCGACCAGGTATATTCGTCACAAATCGCCCAGATAGTATCCTGAAGTGCCACGAGTATATCCTCGCGTTCAGGATATAGCCATGCGCCTATTACCTTGGATTCCAGATGTCCGCGAACGGTAAAATATCCTTTTTCGGGATCGAATTCAAACTGTGTCCTGTCGCCGTCATCCTCAAATCTTCTGAACACCGAAAACGGGATAGCATACAAGGGCTTTGCCATGTAATGCTCCAGGCACTTGTCAAGATCAGCTCTAAAGCTGGCAAGGTTGGGATTATTCAGCACTCTGAGTCGATCCTCCTCAGTCCTGCTTATCAGGCTTTTTTCGTGTCTTGAGAGTATCTCTGTTATTTGTTGCGCAGTATAATCGAACATTGCTTTCACGACCTTTCTCATTTTTTATAGCTCTGCTTTTATTGTATCCGCGCGCCGAAGCCCGCGGCAACTTACTCTGTAACAGTCATGCGGCTCCTTCTCTCCACCATTAAGGCTCACATCGGGAAGGCATTGCTCCGCCACCTCGGTCACAATCCCCTTTTAAACTGGCCGGGAGTCATTTTCATAACCCTTTTGAATACCCGCTGAAAGTACATTCTGTCGGCAAACCCGCAGGTTTCCGCCACACTGGCAAGGGACATATCCCCCTGCTCTATCAGCTCGCAAGCGAGGTGTACCCGTTGCCACGTTATGTATTCAATAGGGGAATGCCCGGTCACGGCGCGAAACAGCTCTCTGTATCTGGATTGACTCAGATATTCCATATCTGCCAGCTGCTTCACCGTCAAGGGTTGCTTTATATGGGTGTGTATATATCTGATCGAGCGCTCCAGCCTTACCGAATCCCGATCGTTTTCTCTCACAACAGTCCTGCCTATGTAGAGCAGAAGATACTGTGCCTTAAGAGCCGCGGAAAAAAACAGATTGGTTCGTCTGATACCGAATTCCGTAAACAAATCCTCGAAATAAAACGCCGTCTCATGGCTATTACCCAGAGCAATACATCTGCCGACAGGAACACCGCATTCGTTAAGCACCCGCTCGCACTCTCCGCCGGTAAAGTGCATCCAGTAATACCGTATCACACGAGAGCAAGCATAGTTGTTGTAAGTGTAAGGCGTTCCCGGACGAATGCAAATCACATCGCCCTCTCTCAGAACACAGTCCTCGCCACCTACCGTCGCTTCAAGCTCCCCGCCGCGGATATACATAAGGTAGTAGTCGTTGCGCCCCTGAGCATTGATGCTCTTGAACTTTTTCTTCAATACCACCTCACCCACGCAATTGAGCTGAAAGGGTATGCTTTCGTTTCTGCTATTGTCCTCTATATAGTAAGACTGACTCTTATTGCGCTTTTCCTCACTCATTTCAGCACCGTTTTTCCGTCGTTTTGTCCATAAATAAAGGTATTTTATGCATTGAAAAAAATCCGTAATCATTATATATTATAAATGAGGATTTGTCAAGTGATGAATGCAATTTGCACTTAATAAATTCATTCCGCGACACAGTATTTCAAAACAGAAAGGACGGTACAAAGATTTGAAAAAATCCATAAACGCATGGAGCTTCCCTGCAGAATACTCCTTTGAAGAATGTCTTGCCGCAGCAAAGAAGGCGGGCTTTGACGCTGTCGAATTCAACGTAGACAGGGAAAACAAGGGACACTCATTCACCGCCGATACCACCGACGGCGAGATACTTGAGGTAAAGGCGCTGTGCGAAAAATACGGCATCAAACCGATCAGCATTTCCTCATCACTGCACCACGGCATCTGGTCTAAGACAGGCGAGGAGGACGTAGAGTATGCAAGAGGCGTGCTCCGTGTCCAGCTCAACGTGGCAAGGCTTATGGGCGCAGATACAATTCTTGTCGTTCCCGGCGGAATGCGGGAAGGCATCACGCTGAAGCAGGCGAGAGAAAACTCGCTTAAAAATCTCAGGGCGGTAGAGCCTATGATAAGAGAAAGCGGCGTAACGGTGGGGTTGGAAAACGTATGGAACGGTTTTTTCCTCAGCCCATACGATATGCTTTCCTTCCTTGACGACCTGGAAAGCGATGTTTTCGCTCTGTACTTTGACCTTGGAAATATGGTCGCCTTCTCCACCTCGGAATATTGGGCGGAGATAGTCGGCTCAAAGGCAGCCAAGATCCACATCAAGGATTTCAAGCGCAACGGCGGCATAAACTCCGGCGGAGCGTTCTGCGATCTGCTGAAAGGCGACCTGGACTTCAAGGCGGCAATGGCGGCAATGAAGAAGCAGGGCTTCGACGGATACCTTACCGCAGAGGTAGGCAAGGGCAAGGACGTCTCCTGGAACGATTTCTTTAAGAGCGTAGCGGAGGCGGAGGACACCATAATAGGATACTACGATCAGGCGTAAGCGCAAAGGAATAGGAAAAACAAAAATGCAGGAATCTGTCCAAGCGCGAGGCAAAACACCACAATTTTTGAAAGGAAAAAGGGATAAAACAAATGGAAACTAAAAGCAAGGCAAGGCTGGCGCTCATCGGATGCGGCGGCATAGGAAGCTATCACCTCGGTCACTTTTTAGGCTTTACCGACATAATCGACATGGTGGGATTCTGCGACCTCATCCCCGAGAGAGCTCAGGCGTTCAGCGAGAAGGCAGGCTGCGGAGCAGTATACACCGACTACAAAAAGATGCTGGACGAAACGAATCCGGACATGGTATTCGTATGTATTCCGCCCTACTGCCACGGCGAGGTAGAATACGAGCTTATCAAAAGAAAGATACACTTTTTCGTTGAGAAGCCACTTTCACTGGATATTGAGCAAGCAAAGGACATACTGCTCAAGTCAGAGGCGGCGGGAATAGTCACCGCAAGCGGCTTCCAGTGCAGATACAGCAATCTTGTGGAGCCCAACATTGAATACATAAAGGCAAACAAGATATTCTTCGTCTCCTGCGAGCGCATGGGCGGAATACCAATGGTGGAGTGGTGGAGAAACAAGGAGCTTTCCGGCGGCCAGGCGGTTGAGCAGACCATACACCAGTTTGATATAATCCGTTACGTTTTCGGCGAGCCGGATACCGTTTTCAGTATGAACACCACCGGACTTATTGACAATCCCCCCGAGGGCTACAAAACCGACGACCTTTCGGTCACCTGCGTTAAGTTCAAAAACGGAGCTGTGGGAACCATTTCCACCGGATGCTACGTAGAGGGTGGAGACGCATACGACAGCAAGGTGGTATTCAGCTCCTCCAAATCCCGCGCAGAATTAAAGATACTCGGCACCCTGAAGATATTCGGCGAAACGGCGGTAAAGAAGGATGCTGAAGACAAGGGAGAAGGCGGATTTGTAGTCAAGGGCGATGGCGGAATAGGCGCCGGCTCCGGAAACAGTACCGTCTATAAGCAGGTCGGTGACGCCGGCATACTTTGCGACCTTACCTTTATCGAGGCAGCCATCAAGGGAGATCCCACCCTGGTCCGCTCTCCCTACCGCGACGCACTCAGATCTCTGGCGTTTACCCTCGCCTGCAACCAATCCATGGAGAGCGGTCTGCCCGTAAGGATAGACGATCTGCTTAAGGGCATATAACAGAAAGTATAATCGGCGCGTAGTCCTTAGCGGAGAATTTGAACACCCGACCAAGTGCGAGCATAGCGTTTGACTTATCAAACGTAAAATGGCTAAGCAAAAACCAATATACGCGACCCCCTCTGCCCGCACTTCGCTTCAGGTAACCCCTATACAAGCAGAAAGAGATAACAAATCGGTTTATTGTGCCGAAATGTTATCTCTTTTTTGTTGCTTTTATATAGGGATCAGGTCAAAAAATCCAATTTGACCGCACTACTCCGTTTAGAGCATTAAATTAGCATCTATGCTTTGTCTTGGTTATATGCTCACGAAAGCGAGAGCCGTTATTTCAGCGCCGTCTTACGGATAAACAGCACGCCCAGAGTATTCCTTCCGCAATGGGAGGAAATAGTACATCCCGCTCTGGTAAGATGCACCTCTTTGAAGTATCCCAGTGATTTGACAATATCCACGCAACGCTGATTTACCGTAGGATCACAGCCTGCATGGGTAACGAAGATATGGTCCGGCTCAACCTCCGAGACATCGCCTATCTGATCAAGCACGTATTTTTCAAGCACTGATTCATATCGCCCTCTATACTTTCGTATGACCCCCATCTTGCCGTTACGAACCGCCACGCAAGGCTTTATCTTCAGCAGATTAGCTCCCAACGCGGCGAGCGCCGAGCACCTTCCGCCCTTGTATAGAAATTCCAGATTATCTATAACAAAGGAAGCGTCTATGCGGTTGGTAAGAGCCGCGCAATATTCGGCTATCTCCCTTGCCGAGCAACCCTTAGCCGCCATATCTCCGGCAGTAACCAACGCCAATCCGCCGCCGGTGGAAAGATTACGGGTATCTATTACATAGACACCCTCGAATTCCTCCGCGGCAAGCCGCGCATTGTTGTATGTAGAGGACATCTCCGAGCTTATAGTGAACAGGACTATATCATAGCCCTCCGAGGTATATTTTCCAAAGAAGTCCGTAAAATCAACTACATTAGGCGCCGCCGTTTTGGGAAGCCTTCCGTTTTCCTCATAATAGCGGTAGATCATATCGGGATCAACGTCAACACCGTCCACGTACGATTTTTCTCCAAGGTTGACGGTAAGCGGAACTGTCTTAACACCGTAGCGTTCGATAAGCTCACTATTCAGATCCGTCGTACTGTCACTTGCTATCAGAACCTTCTTTTCCATAAAACCCCTTCTCATTTCCTTGTATCAAAGCTTTGCCTTTGTTCCGTCAAGCCGAACGGAATACAGCATTTTCGATGATTATAGCACAAAAAAACGAACAAACAATAAACATACCTTAAATTTATACAGTTTTCCGGTCATATCCGGCGTTCATTTCGGGAATTTCCAGAAAAATACGGTCTCTGCCGACGGCGTCCACTTCAAGCTCGTACCGTCACCCCTGCCGGGATCTCGATAATATCCTTTTTATCGCGCTCTACCCATACGGAGATATCCGATGGATTGTAGAATACCGTTTCGTCAGCCGAGATCTGCAAGCGCTTCTGTGCCTCCATATAGTTGTATATCTCGATATTGGTGGCATACCAGATCTTTTCACTGCCCGCAAGAGAGGATACTATCTTCTCCATGTATTCCCAGTTCTCCTCTGTCACCAGCTCGTGGGCGTGTCCCCATATATAAAACATCGGCATAGTCCACTGTGAATCCAGCTCTGCCATAAATTTTTCACAAAGCGGCAACGCATCCCGATGATGGCAGGTCGGATGCCAGACCATGAAATCCTCGGGAATTGCGAAATTCTTATTCGGCACCGTGGTTCTGCTGTAAACTATGCCGCAGGCTCTCATAGCCTGAATAGACTCTCCGTCATAAGATCCGCTGGGATAGGACATACCGATTACGGGATAGCCGAATATCCCCTCAAGCACTTTTCTGTCCTCAAAGGTTTCGCAGACCACAGATTGCATCGGCATTCTGGATGGCCAGCCGTGTCTCATTGTGTGACAGGCTACCTCATGCCCGGAATAGCGTTGACGGAGAGCTTCCTTTTCCGCCTCGCCGATACCTATGTATCTGGAGCCGTTTAGGTGGAACGTCCCCTTCACTCCGTACTTATTGAAAAGCCCGATAAGTCTGCTGTCGTTTACGTGACCGTCGTCGTAGCTGAAAGTGACGACTCTTCTTTTTCCGCCGGGATAAATATGAAGCTGTATCATACCGATTTCTCCTTTATGCTTCTTATTTCAGCCTTGTCAGCTCAAATGCGTCATTTAACCAGATGCCAGACCTGCATCTCACATACTCCGCGGTTGGCAAACGCGTAATATGGAATAAGCTTAGCGCTTATCTGCTCAAGGGAATCGTGACGGGGGCTGTAAAGAGGCGCGCTTTCATCACGCCTTCTTCTGTATGCCCTCACAGTAAGCATGGGAACCCCCAGCTCGGCGTGCTTACCTGGCACGAATCTTGCGCGTCCGTCCAATCTTATATCCCGCAGCAGCTCTCCGTTATCGTGAGACTCCATGCAGTAGACCACGGGGCCTCTCATGACCGCGTATTTTCCGCAGTCAAAAACCGCCTCGGCTCTTGCCTCCATCAGCCTTACGCTCATCTTAAAATCAAACTCAAGAGTCTGCCCGTCCTTTACGTCAAAGTATGCGTATCCCTTGACCGTTTCACCCTTGTAGCCGTCATACCAGCCGGGAATACGCACCGCCACACGGGTATCTCCGCCGCTCACGGTTATCCTAACTTTTCCGTTCTCAGGATACGCGGTCCTCTGCTCAACGCGCAATACCCCTTCTCCTCGCCGGAGCTCGGTGCAGCTTTGCATGAACTGGTGAACGTACAGGGTTTCTCCGTCGTCCGAGTACAGCATATTAGCGATTGAGGGAATAAAGCGGACTATATTGGGAGGACAGCAGGAGCAGCCGAACACCTCCGAGCGAGTCATCTGAGGCCAGTGAATAGAGCGATTGTTGGCAGATTTGTCCCTTGTGTGAAGATATGGGATTATCTCAAGGGGATTCTCATAGAAAAATGATTTTCCGTCAAGAGAGACAGAGGACATAAAGCCGTTATAGATAACTCTTTCCACCACGTCCGAATATTTGGAATCAGCCTCGAAGCACAGCATTCTGTTGGCGAAAAGCGCCAGTCCCAGCGCGGCGCAGCTTTCGGTATAGGCAAGCAGGTTTGAAAGGTCGTAAGCCACGGTAAACGCCTCTCCGCAGGAGGATGAGCCTATACCTCCGGTTATATACATTTTCTTGGTGATTATATCCTCAAAAATGGTTTCGCATGCTTTTTTCAGCTCAGCATCGCCGTTTCTCAGCGCAAGGTCAGCCATGGCGCAGTAAAGATACACGGCGCGTACCGCGTGTCCCTCTGCGGTGTTCTGCTCCCTTACCGGTAGATGCGCCTGGCAGTAGCTTGAAGCCGCCCAATTTGTAAAGGGCTCGTCATTTGCGCCCCGCTTATCCACAAAGAATTCAGCCAGTCTGAAATACCGCTCCTCGCCGGTAGCCTCGTAAAGACGGACCAGCGCAAGCTCGATCTCCTCGTGTCCCGGCGTAGTGAAGCCCGTATCCCTGTCTATCATAAAGCGCTTTTCTATATAGTCTGCATATCTGCACATACAGTCGAGAAATTTCTTCTTTCCCGTCGCCTTATAGTAAGCCACAGCCGCTTCCATAAGATGGCCCGCGCAATAAAGCTCGTGATCGTTTCTGGTGCGGAATCGGCGCTCCGGCTCGACCACAGTGAAATAAATATTGAAATATCCGTTTTCATCCTGGTTCTTCTCTATCAGCGCTACCGTCTCGTCCACTATTCTTTCCAGCCACGGCTCCCGCTTGAGCTCAGTGAGATACGCCGCTCCCTCTATCCATTTTGCCACATCGGAATCCCAGAATATATGAGGCTTGTTGGGCATACCCTCCTTCCATTCAAACTTAAATGCATCAAACCTACCGGTGTCGCAGAAGCGGTCGTAGACGGCTTTAACGGTGGTTTTTCTCACCATATCCTGCTTCTTCTTCCAGAAGCCTCCTGTTATTCGGGTTTTTGCGAAGTCAACTGTTTTGATCATAAAGCAATTCCTTTCTCCGTCGAAACGGTTGGATGTTTCGCCGCGTACAGACCGAAAAAACAGCTTTTCTCTCGGTACGCGACCACTTGCGGCACGAACAGTGCCTGAATAACTCCCGGCTGAAAACCGAAAATCTCTCCAAAAGAGAAAAACGGTATTGCAATTTTCCGATTTTCATGATACAATTATAACAAAGCATATCCTGGATTACAACAGACAAAAAGGTAGAATAGGTGTAAAAATCCGACTATGTATAAAACAGTAAGATACGTATACGGCGGAAGGTTCAATTCAAGAGGGCTCTGGCGTCATCCCGACAGGAGCATAGATGACACGGAAATAATAGTCGGCATCAGAGGCGTGTTTCGCTTGTGGTGCGACGGGGAGGAATATACCGTCGCTCCCGGAGACGTTCTGCGGATTTCCCCCGGTGAGCGACATTACGGGCAGGAGGAGACAGATGATGACATTTCCTTTTACTGGATACATTTCAAGGGAGCCGAGGCGGACGGTCTCCCACCCCGTCATTTTCATCCCGAATCCATAACCCAGACAGAGCTTATCATCCGTCAGCTCCTTCACTACGCAAGCACCGAGGGCTATCCGCGCGAAAGCACTGACCTTTTGATGAGGCTGTTGATCATTGAATTGAATGCTGAATACAAGCGTCTGGATGCGGATAACCATCCTCTGTTCTCAGCAGTCAAGGAATGGGTGCGTGTAAACTGCGATCTTCCCATAAAGGTCTCGGACGTGGCAGATCATTTCAGATACAACGTAGATTATCTCAATCGGGTATTCAAGCGCTTTTATCCCGCGGGACTGAAAGCATTTATTGATGAGCAAAAGCTGCAGAGGATCAAGGCTTCACTTCTCAACGATTCATCGACACTCTGGGAGATCGCGGAAAAATACGGCTTTTCCGACTATAAGTATTTCCTCAAGTATTTCAAATATCACGAGGGAGTCTCCCCCACCGAATACCGTCAGATGTACTGTAATCTGCACACCAATAACAAGTAAAGCTACAGAGCAACGTTCAGCTACGACGAAGTGGGAGATTCGACCGTTCGGCACATCCGAACGGTATTCCCATCCATCACAATGCTGAGCATTGAGAACCTAAGAGTCTCGCCCTGCGGGAGAGGTGGCAGCCTGAGGCTGGCGGAGAGGGTGAATGTCCCCCAAATCGTTGCGGTAGGATTATTCAACGGCGAAAGCCTATACGAAAACCCCAAAAAGGGGCTGTTGCAAATAAAGTTTTGCAGCAGCCCCAAGCGCTTTATATTGACAATCTTTCGCATTTATGCTATAATATCCACAATAGCAACAACAAGGAGGCTTTATATTTTATATGGAATATGCACAACAAACGATTGTTGATTTTTTGAGCGGCAAATTAGATATCATAGAATTCCGTCGGCTCTATGACGAAAAGCCCGAAATTGATGCCTTTTTACAAAAAATCATTGATGATATGAAAAAAGACCCAAATAGAAAACCTATCCCGTACACTTGCCGTTTAAGCGACGGAACAGAACACAGTTTTTCTTCTGTTGTTCCGTATCTTTTGGCACCTGAAACCGACCCGAGTCTACAATATTGCCCCCCTCGATATGAATCTGTCAGGCAAATGTTAACGTATGAATTTCGTCTTTTTACACATAACGTTAAATCGGCACATGGAGCGAGTGTGTTCTACGACGAGGTTTATGAAATATACACCCAGATCGATCAGTCTATTCCGTTTTTTTATAAGTATAGTGATGCGTACAGTTTTGCATTGGAAGTGATCCCCGAATATCTTGAAGGTGAACCGGAAGAATATATTCAGGAACATATCATTCCTCTATTTCCTGAAACTATGAAAAAGACCGAACGAAAAAAAGCAATCAAAGCCAAAATCAAGGAAATATTCAAAAGTGAAAAAGGATATCCCTGTTGGCCGCAATCAGCTGAATGGCCTATGGATAAAGAAGGAAAACCGTGTACTTATATTGGAAAAGGCAAGAATCAAGGAGATTTACGCCGCTTTCGCTTCCGTGATGAAACAACAGGTGAAGAGATCGTTATAGAACAGTTTTATTGAGACTATATTTGCCTCGCCTTGCGCGGGGCTTCGCTTTTGTGTCCACAAAAGCAGTGCTTCGTAAGTATTAATTAAAGACTACAATTCAAATGACAAAAGTAACGCAAAGGCACTTATGGCAAATGCTATAAGTGTTTTTTGCTACCTTCCGGGGAGTATGAAAAAGCCTTCCTCCGGGAGGAAGGGGGACCACGAAGTGGTGGAAGGAGCCCGCGTGAGTTTGAATATGTACTGATGTTACCGTAACGCACTCTCC
>JAFVTO010000159.1 GCA_017503165.1 Clostridia bacterium
CATGTGCGGAGAATTCTGGTGCGGTTGGTTCGATCATTGGGGTGAAGAGCATCACACCAGGACTCCCGAGGAAACCGTCCGCGACGTGCGCACCATGCTGGATGCAGGCGCATCGTTTAATTTCTATATGTTCCACGGCGGAACAAATTTCGGATTTACCAACGGTGCCAACCATACCGGCACCCAATATCAGCCCACCGTCACAAGCTACGACTTTTGCGCGCCGCTCTCGGAGTCAGGGGATCTTACCCCAACCTATTATGCGGTATGCAAGGAGCTTGCCGAATTCAACGGCGGATATGACAGCACAGAGGTCCACAATAGCGAAAAAGCGGGTTACGGAGAAGTTCAGCTTACCGAAGCCGCTCCCCTGTTTGTGAACCTGGAAAAGATCGGTCGGTTAACACACAGCGCCGCTCCACTCTCCATGGAGGAGGTCGGTCAGGATTTCGGATACATTCTGTATTCCTCATTCATACGCGGTCCGCTTGAGGAGCTGCCTTTACAGATAGAGCATCTCCACGACAGAGCACACGTTTATATAGACGGAAGGCTGGTGGGCATCCGGGAAAGAAGCGGCAGAATGGATGAAATAAAAATACAGCTTGGCAAGGGTGAGTCCTGTAAGCTCGACATATTGGTCGAAAACTGCGGTAGAGTGAACTACGGCACCAAGCTATTCGATAAAAAAGGAATCTACGGCGGTATCCGACTGGGGCAGAGATTCCATTTCGGATGGGATATCACATCGCTCACTATGGATGAGCTCTCGGTATTATGCTATACCTCCGCCCCAAAGCAGGATTGCATTCCCGGTTTCCTGCGCGGAAGTCTCAGAATAGATGATACGCCCAAGGATACCTTCCTAAGATTGCCCGGATTCCACAAGGGGTTTGTAAAAATAAACGGATTTAACCTGGGAAGATATTGGAACGATAGGGGACCTCAGCGGACACTGTACGTCCCTGCGCCGGTGCTCCGCCGCGGAGAAAACGAAATCGTTGTTTTTGAAAGCGACGGATATAGCTCACCCACGGTAGAATTCCAAAACACGCCCGACCTCGGCTAAGCATTTCAAACAACGTAATATGTAAGGTTTTCGGAGGAAAAACAGATGAGACTCGGAAGAATTCAGAATAACTATACGGCAGAGGGATTTGCCCTTGTAAAGAATCAGGGGCTCGATTTCATCGAAATCTGCTGCAACAGTCAGGCTGACGCAGAAAAGCTGATCGCGGCAAAAGACAGTGTTTCAGAGCTTATACGAACCACGGGTATTGACGTTTCCTGTGTAGGCAGGTGGAATCATGACATCCAGGCAAACGGCAGTATAGACACAAAAAAGAAGGAGAGCTATCTTGCACTGATGGATACAGCCATTGACCTGGGGGCAAAGACCTTTGTATGCGGATGCAACTACGACGGCTCTATCAGTCTTTGGAAAAACTACTCCAACGCCATAGAGTTTTTGCGCGAGCTTATCATCCATGCAGACGGCAGGATCAAGGTTGCGGTCCAGAACTGCGACTGGAACAATTTCATCGTCTCGCCCAAGCACTGGGAGGTAGTGCTCGGAGAGCTTCCGGAGCTGATGATAAAATTTGATGCCTCACACGCATACAACAGAGGTGAAAGCTATACCGTTCAGCTTTCCGACTGGTGTGAAAGAGTCGCGCATATACACGTTAAAGGAACCGTACACGCAGGTCCCAGAAAGGTTGACGATCCGCCGGCAGGCATGGATGATCTCAACTGGAACGCAATATTTGCTATTCTGTATTCACGCAAATATAACGGAGACCTGAGCATCGAGCCCCATTCAGCCACGTGGTCAGGAGAGCTTGGACAGGCAGGGGTTGAGTTTACCGCGCGTTTTATCAGCAAATACCTTCTCCCCTGAAAAAGTCAAGCAAAATAATTCGCGTAAAGCAATAAAAACGCAGGCTGACGAAAAAAGCCTGCAAGACCACTTTGAAAAGTGAATTTTTCGTGAACATTCATTTTATTCAATTGACAACTCACAGGGATTAAGATATGATGTTTACGGAGAGTGAAGCTATCAATGCTTATCTTTGCGCAGAGAATCAGTGTTGAGATCGGCACTCTTTGCAGCTAATGGTGCTTATTTACTTTCAAGTAGAAAATGAGAAAGCGCCATAATTCGCAGAGCAGACAGCTAATCGGGTTTATTTCATAACCAGGAACCCGGAGAAGGGATGGTTCGAGTCCATCCTTCGCCCATATTGGGCGAATGGCGAAGGTGGTAAACGCACCGGGAAGTTATAATCCGATAATAATGATCTGCTCCACCTTATGAGAAAGTTGGTGTCCTTCTTCCTTTGAAGGGCACCAATTTATGTCTAACACAATATCCGAGAAATATCCCCAACGGAAAAGCTAACTTGAAAGGAGTGGCAATTACAGTGAACGATATTTTAAAAGAATACCTCTTCGACAAATCAATCCTGGTCAGCAATACAGGAAGCAAGCACCCCCTGGAAACGCTGTTCACTATTGCAAACCGTTTTTCCATCCGAATTACAGAAGGCATAGATAAGGCGCACGAAGATCTGATACCTTTTATTGCCGAGCAGCTCGGAACCTATATTCCCCAGCCGTTTTACCGCAACTTTCCAGATTCCGTAAGAACGCTTACCAGTGATATGCTCGCCTTTGATCAGCTGGTTCATTATACAGTAACCTACGGCTTCGGTTGCTTTTCGGCTCCCGGTCATTCTGTTTTTGAAAAGGATTTCGAAAGACTTGCCTTTGACGAGGACGAAACCGTACGTGATTTTGTGATAGTGGATGAAGATGAGGCTAAGAAGCGGATCCTGACATTTGCCGACGATCTGCTCAAAAGCACCCGTCCTCTTAACAGGTACCAGTTGACTATGCTTTCCACGCTTATCGAGGAAGAGGGATACGTTGTAACTGAATGCGCCTGTAAGGATACTGCCATATCGCTTATGCTCAACAAGGGGGACACGTCGTACAGCAAATTTATCACCCTTCCCGATGTCATCAGGATGGTTGAAGCAATAAACGAGGAGAAATACGGAGAAGTAAGCCTGCGAAAGCTCAACCTTACCAACAAGGAAAGAAAACTCATAACCAAGACCATTGATAGAAAGTTCGAGACGGGATGCTCTGAGCGACATATAAGAGAATGCTTTGAAAAGAAGGCTATCTGGTGCGGTCTGCTTCACCATATCCATTATAAGCCCCGTACTCCCGTGGCGGAGAAATTCGTCGCCATGATACGCGGCAAAGAAAACATTTCCGCCTATTCCGATTTTGAAAGAGCAATGAGCCAACAGAATATAAAGCTTGCCGTTGATATCCTGCTCGAGGAAAAAGGCTCCGGAGCATTACTGCGCAAATTAAACTATATTCTGAGCCGTTGCAAGACACAGGACGAGATAGACACAGTAATAGACAGCATCCACTCCAAAAACGCCATCATTCTTATCCAGCTTTTGATCCAGTATTCCAACTACACGGCAATCGGCGCAAGAAACTTTAAATTTACCAAGTTCAACAGAATGAAGACTCACATCGAAACTAATGAGGAATGCCGCAGACGACGCTCGGTGCTGTATCCCAAAACGGTAAATAAGATGTGCTCGATCATTCGCAAAAAGCTCCACGAGGAGCTTTCAGGACGTGTGGGAAAGGTATATATAGATCCGCAGATGTATAATATCGCTGTACCGATTCAGGAAACGACATCAAACGGCGGATTCGGAGTTCTCCCGCGCGGCTCAAGGCTTCCGATAGAAAAAGGTAAAAAGATCCGCGCATTCACATATTGGGAGCAGGTAGACGACATTGACCTCAGTGTTTTCGGGATAGACTCTGACGGCAAGCAGCAAACCGAATATTCCTGGCGCACCATGAGAGATTCACAGAGCGATTGCATCACATTCTCCGGTGACCAGACATCTGGCTACAGCGGCGGCTCGGAATACTTCGACATAGACGTAAAGCTTTTCAAGAAAATGAATCCAGAAACCGATTATCTTGTTTTCTGCAACAACGTCTATTCCGAGACCAATTTCAACGAATGTATCTGCAAAGCAGGATATATGCTCCGCGACATAAAGGATTCCGGAGAGATCTTTGAGCCAAAGACCGTGGCATCCTCCTTCAATGTGGACTGCGAAAGCACTTACGCATACCTTTTCGGTATTGATCTTAAAACTAACGATTTCGTTTGGCTCAATACCAGTCTGCATTCCAATGAGCACGTTGCCGGCAGAACCTCTATGAGTGTACTAAATGATTATTTCAAATATACCTCGATCATCAACCTGGGTACTCTGTTTGAAATGCTATCCACCGAAATAGTGGATGCTCCCGAGCAAGCCGACGTGGTGGTTTCGGATACTCACGAGGCAACAAAGGAAGGCTCCTACACAGTAAAAAGCCATGACTTTGAAAGAATAACGGCGCTTTTAAATAATCCCTGAGTGATCAAGGGGGCAGTTCAAGTTGAACTGCCCCCTTTAATTTGCGGGATTTACCGCGTATATTCGGTGTTTTATCCGTTTTAAACCTCAAACACATCAACCGTTTATTTTACATTTAGATATCCGTCGCGCTTCGCACTCAGGTTTTTCCAAGGGTATTTGCGATCATGTAGATTCTCTCCTCGGCATATTCAAAAAAAGCCTTATAAGCACTGCAGTAATAATTCAGCGCGGGCTTCCCCTGCAAAAACGGCTCCCTGCATCTGCGGCATCCGCCTCTGCAAAGTCTAAAGAATCTGCATCGGGCGCATTCTCCGTCTATATGCTTTGACAACTCAACGAACTCTCTTGCTCTGGGCGTAAATGCAAGCTGCTCAAAGGACATATCCCGAACATTTCCCAGATACCATTCATCCAGTACGTAGAAATCGCAGGGGTACACCCCCCCGTCGCTCTCTACAACAAAGTTGCAGGAGCATTCTCCGGACATTCCGCAGGACTCGGGACGGTATCCCGCCGCTATCTGAACATAATTCTCAAAGGTTCTTATGCTGTGGTAATTACCGCTTATCAGGTCACCGTACCACAGATCAAAGGCTGTTTTCAGAAAAACGCCATAGCTCTCGGGAGAAAGGGAGTAGCAATGCTTTCCCCACTCTTCCCCCAATGGCTCTATACACTGAATATATTGCTGATACCTGATGCCGTTCTTTTTTAAAAAACCGTATACGCTCTCGAAAGACGCGGCAACTGCCCGATTTACCACGGTGAGAACATTATACTCAACACCGTGCTCTTTTAGCAGCCGTACCGCATCCATCACCCGATGAAACGAGCCGTAACCTTCGCTGTCAACTCTATACGCATCGTGTACCTCCTCCGGCCCGTCAAGAGAAAGACCGCAAAGAAAGTTATGCTCCCTCAAAAAACTCGCCCATTCACCGTCTAAAAGCACGCCGTTAGTCTGAATGGAATTGTGCACAGCGATCCCTTTTTTATTATACTGCTCCTGAAGTGTCACAAGAGCTCTGTAGAAATCCGGTCCGACAAGAGTAGGCTCTCCCCCCTGGAAAATGAAATTGCAATATCCGTCGGCATATTCAAGCCCACGCTCGACAAGCACTCGGAGCAGCTCTGTATCCATCTGCCCGTGATTTGAAACTCTGCGTTTTGCCGCGTCAGAACGGTAAAAGCAGTATTCACATCGCAAATTACACCGGTGGGAAACCGGCTTGATAAGTAAATTCAAAGGTGGCATTTTGTTACCGTTTACCCCATATCCGATATTCTACAATCAAATAAAGATAGCACCGAGCACTTACGTTCATCCAAAAGCCTTGCGAGTACGTTGCTCGGCGCTTTTTATACTTACCTCACGGTAAACTCGAATTCACCCTCGGTCATGACACCTCGGAAATGTATTCTCCACAGTACATCCGACTTCCAATTCTTTTGAATACCGCCGTCATTTACCGCAAATTCCTCTATTTCACATTTAAGAGCGGTATCATATGTCATAGTCCTTCCCTCAATCAACGCAAGCTTACCCTCTCCGATCATCTCAGGTCTGCCGCAGGTCATAAAATGGAAGTCAACCTCTTTTTCCTCAGCCAGCTTCACCGTATCGGTAATATGAACCGTCGCGCTTTCGTCGAGCACCGTCTCACGGGTATAGGAAACAATTCCTGCCTTTTCCGGATATGCTACCTTAAGCTGCATTTTCACACCTCCGGTCGCATCGTCATACACCTCGTCGCTTGATGAGTATCTTCCCCCCTGCATTTCGTCAATTCCGCCAAAGGACGGGAGATTGTGATAGCCGGACTGCATAAACCA
>JAFVTO010000160.1 GCA_017503165.1 Clostridia bacterium
ATGCTATAATTAATTCTGTATTATCAAACGGATCATCTATTTTTGCTCAGGTCATAAGACCGTGCGAACTACGGAGGCAAACGCGAATGTCCCATTCCTTTTTTATAGAGAAGATACTCGAAAAAAATATAAGTGATACTCTGCTTGAGCATGAATTCAGATCATCTGCATTCTCTTCCGGAGCAGAGCGCTTTCCTATCCATACCGCAGAATATCTCAGACTCAGCGAGATCGAAGAGTCGCGCTACAGCGCCATTCTTGAAGAGCTGAACTCAGACAACACAGTAAAGATTTCTGAGACATTAACGGAAAAGGAAGGCTTTTTCTCGTTTGTTCTTTCCCGTCATAACGGAGCATTTAACCAGACAGCGGACACGGTATATAAATTGATCCTGCTCAGATACCCCACTCTTTCATCCAGCCTCCGGATCCGAGAGTATGCCGTATTTTTCGTCGGGGGAGAATGTCCCGAGAAAAACGCCGCCGCGCTCAAAAGATTTCTCCTGTTCTCAGGAGAGTACCGCGAGATAACCGAGGGTGAGATGACTGAAGAGGTCACGATCCCCAAGCCATCAGGCTCTCCGAAGAAGCAGCATAGCATTTCCGCCAACGAAAACCCGGAGCTTTCAGAGCCATTCATGACTACCCAATCCGAAAAGGCTCTCAATAAATACATCCGCACCTGCGACGAGCTGCAAAAATGTGTGAGCCTGCCCACCCGCGCAGGGGCTACAACTCCGTATTCGGCGACCTCGTATTCGTTGCTTGAAAACCAGCTCCGTGAGCTGGATATAACCATGGACAAGGAGGATGCCGTAAACGCTCAGCACTATTTCCTTGCCGAAAGCCGAGAGCCCACCAATATGGAGCTCAGAATAATCGACAGATACCGCTCGGAAAGATGGTCGCACTCTGCGCTCAACACTGCAATAGACGTATCAAGCATAAATGACGGAAACGTTCAGGCAGCATACAACGACTTTACGGAGGTATGCGGCGAGCTCGGCTCTGATCCGAAGACAGCCACTCTTGCGGATATATTGCGCGCGCCCTTTGATCTTTGGGCACAAACAGAAGAGCACACTCTTACAGATTTTGAAAATATAAAGCAGCACAGCCTTGTAAGGATAGATGAGCGCAGGATAGGTATCGGATTGGATACCGGAGACAAAAAGAGTCTTTTGGCATTTGCCCACGAGAGCAACAACTCCAGAACCTCCGTGGATCCTGCCGGCGGAGCATCGGCGTGTCTCGGAGAATCCACGAGAAAGCTTCTCCGCATTTTTGCCACGCCCTACGATGCGATCAGGATCAGCGGTATCGCGCATCCTGAAAGCTGTGACGGATCTGATGCAACAGAGGATGCCGAGCTGCGTCCGGACCAACGCTCACTCGCAAGGCTTGCATGCGACAGCTTTGCCTCATACGCCAGAGCGACCGCGCTTCCATGCTCAGCGAATTTTGAATATGTCAGCGACGATTTTGTCTCCAAGCACCTGGAGGTATCCGCAGTGCTTGCCTCCATTGATCCTGAAACGGTAAAGCATAATCTCGAATCCGAAAGGACCATCGTTCCCGGCGACATGATAATGCTTATCGGAAGCAGGACAGGAAGAGAGGGGCGGGTATATAACCGCTATCTTAAAACCATCACCGACCCATTGATACTTGAATTGCAAAGACAAGTCGGAGAAAACGGCAAAGCCGCAGAAGCGTCTGAAGCCACAGAAGAAGCGGACTCTCAAGAAACAGTGATTTCCGAGCCGCAGATCAACGCGGAAAGCGTAGACATCGGAAATCTGGGCCACTCTCATTCGGGTATTCAGAGAGCAGAGATAGTTTATCGCGAGAATCTTGCAGCTCAACACGGGATCACTCTTTACGGCGAGGCGGTCCCGGGAGGAGATCCCTCCATGCAAAGAAAGCTGATGCGCATATGCGCCGACAGTAACTTTCGAAAAAGGATCAAAAAAATACGAGACGTAGATTCCTCCGGAATAGTGACCGCAGTCAGCACTCTTGCCAAGGGCGTTTCCATCTACCTAGACTGCATACCGCTGAAATATAACGGCTTGGTAGCCACCGAAGCGGCATTCTCTGAAACGTGCGAAAGAATGGTACTGGTGGTAAGCGAGTCGGATGCAGCCAACGTAACCGAGATATGCAACCGCGAGGGTGTGATCTGTGCCGGAATAGGAACAGTAACAGGTGACGGGCATTTGAGCGTGTATGCAAGCGGAGAGAAAATAGCCTATCTGTCAACAGATTTCTTGCTCAACTCTAAACCCGAACGCCGCTCAGAGGTACAGGTGGAGCTTCCCGCCGACCTTCCGGACTCGGAAGCCCTGGAGATCGCGCTGCGCCCAATGGAAGAATCCAAGCGTAAATACTGGTTCTTTTCCAAGCGTCAGCCTGACCATATCGGTGCGTATGAGCATCTTGCAATATCGGCAGGTCTGAGAGCATGCGTAAGAAAAAGAAGATTTGATAATACTCTGAACGGTACCTCCGTGTTCTCGCCTATGAGCGACGGTCTGTCCTCAGCCGCCATTTCATATATTTGCGACGGTAGCGGAATTCTTACAAAACCGGTAAAAG
>JAFVTO010000161.1 GCA_017503165.1 Clostridia bacterium
AAGCTTTTAATTAAGCGAAAGACTCAGCCCCTTTCTCCTTTTAATGTGACTTTTTAGCCGCGATTTCTCCCTCTGTCGTACAGTTGTACGCCGACGATGGCGAAATCACGTCTTCTGCATCTAAATGAGACAGACCCTTTTATTTAATAAGGCTCTGTCACAGTCAGTAACAGAGCCTTACTATTTTTATTATTATCAGGACTCAGATGTAAAGCGGAAGGTTCATTCCTCAGCAGGAGTCTCAGCATCTTCTTTGAATTCGGGCTTAAGCACACCGTTTTCATCAAGCTTGGTAGCAATAAGCTCGTTTATGCGGTCAACGGGATTAAGCAGCTTGCTGATGCTGCAATCTACGTGCAGAGTAGCGATCATAAGCGCAACGTACTTGCACATATTGACCTCTGTATACCAGGGACGCTCCTTAAGCTCGGGGGTGCGGTAGATAAGGTTGGTGGTGAATATCTGATCGATCAACCCGTCGCGATAAGCGCGGTCGAACTTTTTGAGTCCGTTGCAAAACAGACCGAAGGAAGCGAATACGAACACTCTCTTTGCGCCTCTGGACTTGAGCTGTCTGGCAACGTCCAGAACGGATTCTCCGGATGAGATAATATCGTCGACCACGATAACGTCCTTATCGCGAACGCTTCTACCCAGATACTGGTGCGCCTTGATAGGGTTCTTTCCGTCCTTTACAACGGTGTAGTCACGGCGCTTATAGAAGGTACCCAGCTCCAGCTTAAGAACAGAGGAATAGTACATGCATCTGTTCATTCCGCCCTCGTCCGGAGAGATCATCATAAGCTTATCTCTGTTAATGGCTATATCCGGGACTCTGTTTACGAGAGCCTTTATCATCTGGTATGTAGGATGAACGTTGTCAAAGCTACACATCGGTATAGCATTCTGAATACCGATATTGTGAATATCAAAGGAAATAATATTGCAAACACCCATGTCTGCCAGCTCCTTGAGGGAAATGGCAGCATCCAAGGACTCACGCAGAGTACGCTTATCCTGCCTGCCCTCATAGATCATAGGCATAATAACGTTTACGCGGCGACCCTTTCCGGCAAAGGAACAGATAAGACGCTTGAGATCCTGAAAATGGTCGTCAGGACTCATAGGACATTCCTTACCGTACATTTTAAACGTCGCGCCGTGGTTGAACATATCAGCAAAGATATAGATATCGTGATTGCGCATAGAGTCAGTAATAACCGTCTTTGCCTCTCCGGTTCCAAAACGAATAAACTGAGGCTTGATAATAGCCGTACCCTCGGAGACGCCCCACTTTTGAAGCCATCCATCTACCTCCGCAAGAAACTCATCGCTTCCGGCTGTACCGAGTATTGTAAGCTTACCCTTGATATCTTCCACTTCCATTGTGTTGCCCTTTCCTTTCTGTTGTCGGATACCGTTTGCGCGACATGACAACCGTCGCGAAAGCCGTTCTCTTTCGAATATGACCCGACAGATATGTAAAATTAGTCACAGCTCTCTGACCTGCAGGATCAACAATACGGACATCTGCCGCTCAATACGCCCTGCCCACAGAGTTTGCCGATACCTCTTAATTATAACAGATTTTTTCTCGAAATGCAACCTTTTACGTCATTTTTCCCTAAAAAAACTCATAGAATTATACACGAAAAAAGCATTATCTTTTTGTACATTTTCCCCATTATATTAAATAAGCCGAAAAAGGACGGATTGTGGCACCTGCCGTAGAGCAGATACGCCAGTTATATTCGCCTCTGGCGAGTGATATGCACAAGTGCGTGATATGTCCTTCGGACGTGATATGCGCTTTGCGCGTTGATTTTTAAGTCGAATATAATATCACTGCGACCACAGAGTTGCAAAGCAACTCGGAGCAATATCACTGCGACCGTCGGGAGCAATATCACTGCGACCGTCGGGAACAATATCACTACGAGTGAGGCGAGTAATATCACGCTGAGCGAATGCGAAGCATATCACTTTCGTTGCGTTTGTGTCCACAAAAGCAGTGCTTGGCGAGGCTTAATTAAAGATATAAAGCAGATGACAAAAGTAACGCAAAGGCACTTATGGCAAGTGATTTCCATAAGTGCTTTTTGCTACCTTCCGGGAGGTGCGCCCTTTCGTGTCATCCTGAGCGGAGGCGGTATGGAGCGAAGCGAGTTTCCGCCGTAGTCGAACCCGTAGGGGATATCTACGAGGGGAAAGAATGCTGTTCTCGCCCGAGATCCTGCTCGGCTACGCCTCGCACTGCTCCGCAGTTCGACTTCGCTTGCGCTCCGCTCAGGATGACACGGGCTGGATTTCGCTTTGCAGGAGAATATGTCTTTAATTAAATCAGTGCTTGTCAAGAAAAGAGGACAGAGAATGTAAAACACTCTCCGTCCTTTTCCTGTCAGTTCGAGTATACTGCTCTATGGAAGGCACCCCTTACGGCTACCGTTTTTTCGGTGAATACCGTAAGCGCTTTTTTTCTTCCGGATCCTCACCGGTCCGACGGATACCTCATAGGGACCGCGCTTGCGCTCCCCCGGCGGCGCGCTGTACCGATGCGCTTCACCGCCTCAAACACCCTTCCCACCGGAACAACGGTCGTCGCCGGAATCAGAACGTTTATCAACTCCCGTCCGTTCAGCGGAACGGTGCCAAACAGCTCTCCACCGTAGTATATCATCAGCATCTGAGTAGTAAACACTCCGCACATGACAAGAACGAACATAGGATTCTCCAGAAGTCCGCCGAAAAGACGCACCCGCTCGGTCCTGGCATTAAGGCTTCCGATTATTCCGCTGAAGATAAACAAAGCGAAAAATCCTGTAAGTATTCTGCCGTTCCCCTCTGAGGCGCAAAACACCTGCGCGATACGGGGAGATACCAAAAAGTAAACGCATAGCATAAGGGTATAAAGCCCGAGAACGAATATCTTGGTAAGCATATCGAAGGACAGCACCGGCTCATCCTTCGGGATCGGAGCCTCCCGCATGTATTCCGCAAGCGGAGCCTCACCCGCAAAGGCAAGAGCGGCAAGAGTATCAATTATAATATTTATCCATAGCATCTGTATAACCGTGACAGGCGAGTCATACCCGATAAAAGGGCCTATTATGCTTATTCCAACGGCGCATAAATTCATGGTCAGCTGAAAAACAATAAATTTTCGGATGGATCTGAATATCGTCCGTCCGTAAAGCACCGCGTTGACCACCGAAGCTATATTGTTATCAGTAATGATAATGTCAGCCGCTTCCTTGGCTACGTCGGTTCCGGAGCCCATCGCAAAGCCCACATGGGCGCTTTTCAGAGCAGGGGCGTCGTTCAGTCCGTCACCGGTCATCCCGACCACCGTTCCCATCTCCTTTGCCACTCTTACCAAACGGCTTTTATCCTGGGGCAAAGCTCTTGAAACCACCCTCAGCTCAGGAAGTATTCTTTTCAGCTCTTCATCACTCATTGCCTCTATTTCACTGCCGCTGAACACCGCGCCCGCGGCGCGCTTGCCTCTCGGAAGTATCCCCACCTGCTCTGCTATTGCCTCGGCAGTTAGTCTGTTGTCCCCGGTTATCATGACAGTCTGTATTCCCGCTTGCTGAAGCTGCAGCACCGACTCTCTCGCCTCGCTTCTCAGACTGTCACTTATACATATAAAGCAGATAAATACCCCTTGCTCCATAAGCTCGGCTACACTTGCCCTTTCGCCCTCCGCGGCTCTGGCGGCATGCTTACGAACCGCTTCCGGGGTACTTGCACTGCTTGCCGCGACCATAACTCTCACCCCGGCAGACGCCAGCTTATCAAGACGAGCGCGCAAAACCGACTTATCTATACTGCAGATCTCTCCGTCAGAGCCGTAAGCTCTGTCGCAATATTCCAACAGTATCTCAGGCGCTCCCTTCACCAGAGTGATCTGCCGCCCGCAGCGGGCAAAGCGCTCTCCGCCGCAAGAAAGCTCAACGGTAGCGGCACAAAGCTTATCGGTGCTGTTAAACGGAAAAAAAGCCACCCTGCGACCTTCCGCTCTTCTTGCTCCGCAGCTGATGGCAGACTCCATCAATGCCCGATCGGTCACATCTCCGCCTGTTGCTCGCACATTACCGTTCTCAAAGCCCTCCTCGCAACCGACAGCATAAAATGAGAGCAGCCCCGTAAGCTCACTCAGCGGCTTGGGAAGCTCCGTTATCTTTTCTGCCTCCGCGTCACTGCATACATACGAGCTGACCTTTGGCTTACCGTAGGTAAGAGTTCCTGTCTTGTCCGTAAAAAGAATATTTATGCTTCCAGCAGTCTCTATTCCCACCAGCTTGCGAACCATAACGTGAGCCTTCTGCATTTTGAGCATATTTGATGCAAGCACCACCGTTATCATCATAGGAAGCCCCTCGGGAACCGCCATCACAACCACAGACACGCTCAATGTCAGCGCGTGCGCCAGCGCATGAAGGAGATTTTCCCATGATAAAGCAAAGGTGGAATCAAGAACAGTATTGAACAATAAATCAGATATACCTATCAATAAAGCGCAAAAATAGCCCACTTTACTAAGAGTTTCCGCCAACCGTTTCAGCTTCAGCTTTAATGGGCTGTCGCCTCCGTCGCATTGGAGCTCACCTGCCATTTTACCGTAATATGTACGGTCTCCCACTGCGGTCACCAGCATCGTCCCCTCTCCCGCCGTCAGCTCGCTGCCGCGAAAAAGAGAGCTTTTATCGCCAAGCACGTTCTCTGCGCCGCCCTTCTCCCGCCTTGTCGATTCCCCATCCGATGCTTCACGGGCATATTTTTTCTGCTCCGCGCTTTCTCCGTTCAAGGCGGAGAGATTGCAGGAGACCGCGCCGCTGATGAGGTATCCGTCTGCAGGAACCAGCTCTCCTGCCTTCAGAAGCACCGCGTCTCCCACCACAAGCTCGCCCACCGGAAGCTCACAGCGCCTTCCGTTTCTCACGGCGCGACAGCTTTGCCCTCTCGCCTCTCTCTGCATCCGCTTGAATGCATTTTCACTGCCGTATTCGCAAACAGTCGACACCAAGGTAGCCAACAGAACCGCCACCGCGATCCCAATAGCATCAAGATTTCCACCCTCACCCGGTATTATCAGCGTTATGACCAGGGCGCATAGCAGTATGCGTATGATCGGATCTCCAAGCTCTGAGAGCAGTCTGCGAAAAAAACCCTGTGTTTTTTTCTCGGTAAAGCTATTGCTGCCGTTATCCGCTCTGGAACGGATGACCTGCTCATCATTCAATCCGACGTACTCTCTCCTACCATCATCGAATAGCTTTTTTCTGTTATCTGCCACATTTATACCCCCTTGATAGCTTCATAGCAATTACATTTCCAATCCTATGCAGCTCCGGGAAAAAATATCACCTTGTCCTATCGGCGCAAGGGGTACGTTTTCTCCCTATCCGCAGCCTGAATCCACTTGAAATAACCGAACAAAAAACGCTCTATGATCCCAAAAGGACAATAAAGCGTTTCATATCTTAAAATACAGGCTATGTATAGGCTCATTCGCATTCAAGCGTCAGCCGCGCAAAGGATAGCTCCGCCGAAAACCGTCACTCTACGCCGGATATGGCTGCAACGGCAGCGGTCGGATCCTCCGCTCTGAAGACCGCGGAGCCTGCCACAGCAACGGTAAGACCTTCACTGATAAGCTCGGAAACGTTCGCCGCAGATATGCCGCCGTCCGCCTCTATTTCAGCAGAAAGTCCATGCTTTTGAAGCAAAGCTCTCACCTCTCCTATCTTGGAAACAGTACGGGCAATAAGCTTCTGACCGCCAAAGCCGGGCTCGACAGTCATTATCAGCACCGTGTCGCAGAGCGGCAGATACTCCTCTATCTCAGAAACCGGGGTATCGGGCTTGACAGACAGTCCCGCCCGCACGCCGAGCTCACGAATGGCAGTCAGCGTCGCCCTTACGTCCGAGCAAGCCTCATAGTGAACGGTAATGCCGTCCGCACCCGCTTTTTTATAATCCTCAATATAGCGGATAGGCTCGGTTATCATGAGATGCACGTCAAAATACATTTCTGATATTCCCCGCAAGCAGGATATAACGCAAGGACCAAAGGATATATTAGGAACAAACACGCCATCCATAACGTCAAGATGAAGCCATTCCGCGCCTGCCTCCTCCACCTTTTTTATTTCTTGCGCAAGCTTTGAAAAATCCGCCGCCAGAAGAGACGGCGCAACCTTTATCCTTCCCATTTCTTTTCCCCTTTATTTTTTCTGCGTCACTCAGACGAATATGACGCAGCATTTTTCTTATTTAATGTCATTATACAGAAGCTAAACGCCGTCCGGCAGATCAGACATCAATTTTTGATCGCGTCAATAAACGAAAAAAATACCGTATTCTGTGAAAGAAAAAAACGATAACACCCGTCGCAACCAAAATCCTGCTTCCGTCCGTCGCCGCGTGCAGTGACCGCGTAAAACCGCCACTCATATTATATATGGAATACAACGCGGAACGGATCCGGGCTTGGAACGCAAAAAGATCGGACGTACCCAAAACCCAGTGCCCGTATCCACCGCTTGCTCTTACTGAGCAACGCACAGCACCACGGCATGAGCGGCAATTCCGTCACCGCTACCGGTAAAACCAAGCCCTTCCTCAGTAGTAGCTTTCACGCTCACCCGCTCAATCGGAAGACTAAGGGCACGTGCGATGTTCTCCCGCATCCCCTGTATGTATCCCGCAAGCCTCGGACGCTGAGCGAGCACCGTAACGTCAACATTTCCGACCGAGTATCCCTGCCGCCGCACGAGCTCGTCCACCCGCCTCAGGAGCGTCAGGCTTGATATACCCATGTATTTCGGATCGCTATCCGGAAAATGCTTTCCTATATCTCCCAGAGCCAATGCTCCAAGCATAGCA
>JAFVTO010000162.1 GCA_017503165.1 Clostridia bacterium
ATATCCCTTCGGATACTTTGAAACTGTTACCCTGACGGTGGACGAGGACACATATCCCGCGGGAGAGTATCAGTTTATTGTAAAATACCGCTTCGACGATTTCGATGAGGGATATTATAAGCAGTGCTACTCGAACTACTTCTATATTCGGGGTGCTCTTCCCGCCCCTACCATCAACGTAAATGAGGGCAGATATCTTGAAGAACCCCGGGTTGAGGCAGATTTCTGGAACTATCGGATAGAAATAGAGCTCAAGGATGCTGAAGGCAATATGATATTCAGCGGAAGCTGGTACGATTACGACGCATCAACCAATATGCAGATCGGCTACAGGATCCGCGCCCGTGCAATTGTCCTTGATAACTCATATACCTACTACACTGACTCTCCCTGGTCGGATGAGTACGTGTTCGAGGGCATTAAGCTTGAAGCTCCTTGGGTTGAATACAACAGAGACACCTGCTCGGCAGTATGGTATTGCGAGGACAGCTTCTTCATATACACGTTAAACGGCGGAGAGCAATATACGGTTGGTCCGGAAAATGCATTTGAAGGACAGCTGTCTGTCTTGCTGAATAACGGTGACGTGATCCGCATCAAGCGCATTGCGAGCGATGACCAGAGGGCCGAGGGATATGCCGACAGTGATTGGACGGAATACACCTGCACCGATACCAGACAAAAGCTCCTTGTTCCCACCAATCTCCGTGTTGAGGAAAAAATGCTGATCTGGGATGCAGTGGAAGGTGCAGAGTACTATCTGGTCGAGATCTCAGGAGGTAAGGTCAGCCACACTGCACATGCATACGAAAACATGCACTATACAGAGCCCGGCTGCATCTACCGTATAAGGGCAATATCAAATGACACCGAGAATTACAAGCCCGGAGACTGGAGCGAAAGCTTCACCTATTCGATCAAGCTCCCGGCTCCGATATTCAGCCGGGTATCCAGCGGCCGCATACGTTGGTATTCCGAAGAATCCGTTGACGGTTACCGTTACAGGATAGGTGAGGACGGAGAGGTACAGACCACCACCTCTACATACATCAGCGACAGCCTTGTTCCCTTAGGCTCAAAGCTTTACGTTCAAGCGTATAAGGCAAACTGTTACGACAGCGATTGGGCAATGATCTATTCCAACAATGTGATGCTTGCCACGCCCAACGTTACCGTTTTAGGCGGCACAGCCTCCTGGGAAGCAATAGAGAACGCAGAGGGATACCTCTATAGGATCAACGGCGGAGATGAGGTTGCTACCAACGAGCTTTCCGTTACCGGTCTCAAGGCTAACGATACAATCACTGTGTGTGCCACCTCCACCCAGATAGGATATGATCAGAGCGAATGGAGCGAGCTGAAAACCCAGTTACCCTCCATGAGCGCTCCTGTCATAAACACCGAAAATCTGTCTCTGTCAGGAACAGTCACCTGGGAACCGGTAGACGGCGCAACTTCTTACGAATACGACATTGACGGCGTTGTTAATGCCTCTTGGGAAATGAGCGTGACCGAGATTCAGTTCGGGCAGAGCTTTAAGGTTCGCGCTATTTGCGACAACGGTGAGTACGAGCAGTACGGCGAGTGGTGTGAGGCGGTAGTCCGTGAGGATACAAGAGAGCAGCTTACAACACCCATTATTGCTTATGATCCCGAAATAGGACTTACCGTTGCAATAAATGATCCGAGGGTATCTTACTATGAGGCAATGTTCGGACAGGACGGATATAAAATGATTTATTATCCTCCTGACGGTGCGTTCGAAACAGAGGTTATAACAAACTCATTTGCCTTCCCTGAAAACGACCATACCGTTTACGTTAAGGCGGTATCCAAGGATGGCAACTATCGCGACAGCGAATGGGCAACCATAGAGATCATATTTGAATAAAAGAAATTCCACGTCTTAAATCGCATAAAAAAGAGCTCCACCGCTTCAAACCGATGGAGCTCAATTTTTTAGGTACGGCAGGTCTTTAGCCTTGTTTTTCTGCGTAACACCGGCACGGGGCTGAAAAAGCTCACCTTCTTCACGTTTATCTGATTACCGAGGAATGGCTGTAGATATAGAACTCCTCCTGGCTCGGCATCCATTTCTTCTCCTTGTGAGGAAAAGTGGAATCAAAGGCTTCCACCGCAGCGGTGTCCTCACAGCAATCCGCAGCGGTTGAAGGAATATACCTCCACGGTCTGCCGTCAAGCGCGCCCTCCTTAAGCTCGCAGACAAGAAGCGCCGTAGGGAAGTTCCCTTCTGCAATAAAGCTGACGTTCTTCCTTTTGCAGCTCACAAATCCGCGGCTGACATAGTTTCCGGGGTTACCGAAGTTGATATTCACGTCGTAACCCATCTTACGCGCCGCATCAAAGGAATGCTCTATCAGCAGCTTACCAAGCTTCTGCCGCTGGAATTCGGGAGCAACGCAAAGCGGACCTAAAGAGAGTATCTCCTTCCGCTCCCCGTTCAAGTCCTCAAGCCAAGCCTTTGTATACATAATATTTCCGACGATCCTGCCATCCTTTTCAAGCACAAAGGCAAGCTCCGGGATAAAGTCCGGGTGATCGCGCATGGTATGTACGAAATAATGCTCGTCCGCGCCGGGCTTATAGACGTTCCAAAACGCCTCGCGCGTAAGCTCCTCCACTGCTCTATGGTCTTTCTCTGTTTCTAAACGTAACGTAAAGTTATTCATTTTACTGCCTTTCATATTCTGTTGCTCGATCTACGGGAGAGCTGCAGGGAATGTATTAGCATATCTCCCGTTCACTGCACGGTCTCCAATGGGTTGATGTTTTTCAAAAAGCACACTCCTTTAAATTATTCAAGCCGAGGCTTGTAAATACATAATACCACAAAAATGTGAATACTTCACCCTCGCAGCAATGAAAAAACAGCTGCCCCAAGCGCTTATAATGTCAAGCAGCAAGGATATTTATACCTCCGTACATTATAAAGAAACATTGACAAATGTTGATTGTTGTGATATAATATATACAGAAATGCTTTATATGCTTTGGAGAGTATGCGAGGTGATAATTTGAACCCAACAATGTATATACCGATAATTGTCCTTTGGATAATCATATTTGTTTTTTGGCGTACCCGACGGACGATTATCGCAAAACAGATAATCAAAAAAAGAAAAATGGAGGGAAATACCGAGATGAAAGAGCTTGCAATGAGGTTTATTGACAAAGAGTGTTTGATCTCTTCGTTTGACGGAAGTCACCAGTATGAGGGCGTGATAAAGGAAGTTACCGACGGAGCTATCCTTATAGAGAAGAACGGTAACACAGAAGCGTTGAACCTTGATTTTGTCATCCGCATCAGAGAATACCCGAGAAATAAGAACGGCAAGAAAAAATCAGTTATTCTGGACTAAGCAAGCAAAGCAGCTATAAAGCAGATATAAAGAAAAGGAACGGTTATATTATAATGGAACTGAAAAAATTAAACAAAAGTGTACTTAAGCTATGGTATATTTACGCGGCGATCGCTGCTTTTGCAATACTGCTTACCTTCACGATAATAGCTATTACATTAAACGTAGCGGGAGCGCCGGGAGACGTGACCGTTGCGACCTTGCTTGGCATAGGTATACCTGCATTCGTAATTATCGGAATTATCCTGATCATGCCGGCATTGCGCTATAAAATGTACGCATGGGGCTATGACGACAAGCGTATAACCGTAAAGCAGGGCGTGATCTTCAGGCAGAGAGTCGTTATTCCCGTCTGCCAGATCCAGGATCATCACCGGACTCAAGGCCCGATCATGATGATACTGAAGCTAAGCGGTGTAATCATCTCAACAGCGGGATCAAATTTCAGTATATCCACTCTCACGACAGAAGAAGCGGATCGTATAATCGACGATCTCGGAGGAAAGCTTGAATCAAGAATCGAGGAGCTGAAGAATGAAGAGGTTTGACAAAGGATATATTTATTCCGCCTTGTTATCGGATTTACTCGGCAGTCTTGTGATCCTGTTTTTCTTAATGGAAGAGATAATGCTTGAAAGTGAAACACCCCCGGTTGGGTTGCTCTCAATTTTACCGGGAATACTGGGCGCATTTGCGGTGATCTATCTCTGCTTCATTACATACAGAATCTTATATTACATGACCTCCGGATACCAGTTGACGGAAAAAGAGATCAAGTGCAACAGAGGCGTGCTGTATAGAAGACGCTCTGTTCTGGAATATAAAAACGTTCACGCTATCAATAAAAAGCAGACACTTCTTCACAGGATCTTCGGCATTGCGGTCCTGACGGTTGACAGCGGCTCTACCAACACCTTCCACCAGGCAGAGATCACCATTATTGAAAAGTCAAGGACTGTTGATGCGTTGGTAAACGAATTGAACGCGCTGAAAGAAAGCGGAGTGCGAACCGCAGAGGGGGCAACTGAAGAGGTACTGCTCTCGGAGGACGACAGCCTGTACCGTTTTACTTCTAAAAGTAAAATGCTCTATACACTCATAAACATAGCCTCAACCGCGTTTTTCACAGCATTACTTGGAGTAATGACTATTATAGTTCTCGGCATTTGTAAGCTGATACTGCAGCTCGACTCACTTGGCACGTGGGGACAGTATTTCCTGTTCGCCTTCATGATCACCCTGGGCTCGATGCTGCTGTTCTCATTCTTCTCATTCGTCGGATGTATGATCCATTCCTTTGTAGGATACCACAAATTCAATATCACAAAGCGCGGCAACGACATTCAGATATCCTACGGTCTTTTGGAGCGGCATACCAACACCTTCAGCTATAACCGTATCAAGGCGGTCAAGATCTCCCAGGGCATTGTCCAACGAATGCTGGGCTTTGCATCGATCAAGCTGGAGGTTATCGGATATACGACCAACACCGGAAAGGACAATTCCGCGGAGCTCGGCGTGCTTGTTCCGTTTTGTAAATATAACGAGATAGGCGATATTTTAAGCAAGGTATTACCTGGGTTTATACCTGAAAAAAAGCAGACAAGAGCTGTTGCTTTTTTCCCGTTTGTATCCTGGTTTGTCCTTATCTTAGGTATAGTTTCCGGTGTAGTATTGATTGAAGCGCTCCTACCCATGCTGATATTCAAGGTGTCCTCATCGGTGGTCGCGGCAGTTATCTGCTCGGTAATAGGATCCGCCGCCGTCGTGCTTCTATTCAAGATATTGAGCGCCGTTCTCAGCTATCAAAACAACGGTATTGCCGTAACTAACGGAAAAATCACCGCTTACTACGGAGGTTTTACCAAAAACATCACTGTGTTTAATGCGAAAAATCTTATTGCAGCAGAAAGTGTAACCACGCCACTTCGAGAAAAAGCCGGTATTTCCAGCCTTGTCATGCACATTAAAACAAATGCTATAACCAACGAGATCAAGGTTCATATACAGCAAGACAGTCTTTCGGAGGAGATCGAGCAGCTTCTGACACTGTAAAAAGCGTTTTCATTTTAACGGAGGCAAAAACAAATGATACTCGAACTTAAAAGCATTGACAAATCATTCGGAAAAAAACAGGTTCTAAAGGGAGTTTCATTTACGGCAGAAGGCGGAAAGGCGTTTGGTCTGCTCGGCAGAAACGGCGCCGGAAAAACCACGTCTATCCGTATTCTAATGAATGTTTTTCCCGCAGACAGCGGCGAGGTACTGATCGACGGAAAGCCTATCGACTACGGTAAGATCGGAATAGGCTACCTTCCCGAGGAAAGAGGTCTTTATCCCAAAAAGCTTATTATCGATCAGCTTGTATATTTCGCGGAGCTAAAGGGTATGAACGGAAAAGATGCCGTGCGCTCCGTTGACTATTGGCTCGGCAGACTCGGTATGTCTGAATACAGAAATAAGCGACTTGATACCCTATCAAAAGGAAATCAGCAGAAGATCCAGCTTATCACCGCGCTTGCCCACGATCCCCGGATCGTTATCCTCGACGAGCCCTTCTCCGGACTTGATCCTGTCAACGCAATGCTTCTTAAAGACGTGGTAAAAGAGCAGATATCCATGGGAAAGATCGTTTTGTTCTCAAGCCATCAGATGAGTTATATAGAGGAGTTCTGCGACAGCATAGCAATTATCAACGCGGGCAGGGTTGCCCTGAGCGGCGATCTCCACGATATAAAGAGAAATTATGTGCGCGACAAGCTTGTGGTCTTCTCCGCAATGCCGGAGCAGATAAAGGCAGACTTAGGAGAGGCTTGCACATGGCGAGAGGACGGAAGCTTACTCATTCATCTTGCAGCTCCCGATGAAAAGCAGTCGATGATGAAACGTCTTGTCCAGAGCTACGATATTGACGAGATAAAGGTATTCGAGCCTTCTCTCAACGATATTTTCGTAGAATATGCAGGCGCGCAGGTGTAAGGAGGCAGAACAGTGAAGCAGTTTGGTAAGATACTGAAATTCGAACTTAAAGGCTATCTCAGAAACAAGATTTTTGTGGGAATAACAGTTTTTCTTGTTGTCGCCATTGCTATCGTAATGTTCATTCCAAACATCATAGCCGCGTTTGAAACAGACGGTGACGTTGAGGGTGACGTGAATGCTGCATACCTTCCCACGATGCTGATTTTTGCAGAAGATGATACTCTTTCTTCAACCGTAAAGGAATACTTCGGAAGCGCCTTTTCCGATCATAACGTTCAGGTTGCCGTCGGAAGCATCGAGGACGTAAAGGAGGCGATCATATCCGGTGACGCAGAATGCGCTTTCGTAATGAACAGCGCCTCATCTTATACCTATTACGTAAACAATCTTTCGATGTACGATATAAATACCGAGATCGCAAACACCGTCCTGCAGGAGATCTACCGTATAAGCGCTATGATACAGCACGGCATCACCCCCGAGCAGGCGGGAGAGATCATAGCTGTACAGATAGAAAGCAACACCGAAACACTGGGCAAGGATCAGATACAGAACTTTTTCTACACCTATATAATGATCTTCGCTTTGTATATGGTCATCCTTCTTTACGGACAGATGGTTGCCACCAACGTTGCCACAGAAAAAAGCTCACGGGCAATGGAGCTGCTCATTACAAGCGCAAAGCCTACAAGCATGATGTTCGGCAAGGTGCTTGCCTCATGCATTGCCGGATTCTCTCAGCTGGTTCTCGTATTCGGCACTGCAATACTGTTATACAACGTGAACAGGAATGCGCTTTCAAATCCCTTGATCGCTTCAGTATTTGATATTCCCCTCGAGCTGTTTATCTATCTGATCATATTCTTCATTCTCGGTTTTCTTATCTATGCCTTTATGTTCGGCGCAATAGGCTCAACGGCATCCAAGCTTGAGGATATTAATACATCGGTCATGCCGATCACCTTCCTCTTCATTATTGCGTTCATGGTGGTTATGTTCTCCATGAGCAGCGGTTCCGTGGATAATACCGCAATGCTGGTATGCTCCTATATTCCGTTCACCTCACCAATGGCTATGTTTACAAGAATCTGTATGAGCACGGTTGCGTGGTATGAGATCGCTGTTTCAATTGCTATTCTCATCGGAGCTACCGTTGGGATCGGCGTACTTTCAGCAAAGATCTACCGCGTTGGCGTTTTGCTCTACGGCACTCCCCCAAAGCTCGGTGCGATCTTGAAAACAGTGTTTAAGAGGCAGTGAGCAAACGCATAAAAAGGCTCAATATTAGATAGCAACATCTTCCGTCGCTCCGTAGCGGAACGACGGAAGATGTTGTGTCGTTGAGGGAAATATTTTCCTAAATACAATTATTTTTAGAGAATTCTTAAAAAAAAACAAAAAATCACCCTGCGTGAGGTATTGCTTGTAACGCAACGTAATGTTGTATAATGTGGTCATGGAGGTGAAAAGCTATGTCAAAATACACAACGGGAGAAATTGCCAAGCTCTGCGGCGTATCGGTCAGAACAGTACAGTATTACGACGATCGCGGCATTCTCGTACCCAGTGAATTAAGTGAGGGCGGTCGCAGGCTCTACTCGGAAAACGATCTGAAGCGGATGAGGATTATTTGTTTCCTGCGCGAAGTCGGGCTTCCTATTAACAGCATCTCTGCTTTGTTCGCTGAGAAAAAGCCCGAAAACATCATTTCAATATTGCTTAAGCAACAGGAGCAGATTTTAAGAGAAGAGCTCTCTGAGCGGCAAACAAAGCTTGAATTGATTGAGGGTATTAAGCGGGAGTTAAAGGAGATTGACTCTTTTTCCGTTGAATCTATCGGTGATATAGCGCACTATATGAAGCAAAAAAGCAACTTAAACAAAATGCGCCTTGCCATGGTGCTTACGGGAATTCCCGTATCTGCACTGCAGGTCACCTCGATCGTGCTGTGGATCACAAACGGTCTTTGGTGGCTATTTGCAGTATGGGCAGGAGTGTCAATTTTCTGGGGAATTGCCGTGTCGATCTACTATTTCGGACACACCGCCTACATCTGTCCCGAGTGTCACGAGATATTTTCCCCCGCCTTAAAGGAGGCATTTTGGGCATACCACACACCGAAAATGCGTCGTTTAACCTGCCCCAAATGCGGCAAAAGGAGCCTGTGCATTGAAGTATATCAGGAAAAGGAGGACAAAAACAATGGATAAGATCATGGAATTTCTCCCTTTTTTAATTCCGCTTATTATTGCGGAGCTTGCAG
>JAFVTO010000163.1 GCA_017503165.1 Clostridia bacterium
AAATATCGAGAAACCACGCACCTTTTTTGCGTTTTTACCCCTGTTTACGCACCGTTTGTGTGCTTCTTCGCAACAAAAAACGCACTTTTGTCTACCAAGACAAAGGTGCGTTTTTGAATGATGTTTGCCTCAGTTCGCTATGCGAACTGTTCGGCAAATGATGTTGGCTACGCCAATGATGCTCGCTTCGCGAATGATGTGTGCCTGACGGCACATTGGGCAAACATCGCATCATTGCGAAACGAAGTGGAGCAACATCATATTTGCGAAGCAAATGCATCATATCGCCGCAGGCGATGCATCATTACTATTGACATTATTTTGGTATTATGTTATAATGAATTATCAAATATAATGCGGAGGAGGAAAGTATGAAAAGAACTGTAGCATTATTTCTTTCAATTATTATTATTGGATTAACAGCTTGTCAAAATACAGAATCAGATTCCTGCGACCTTCCTTCCGGCACATACTATATGGTGGGTGAATTTGAAGAATTAATGACGCCCTATTTGGCCTTGAATTTTGAAGATCACACGTTTCGGATGGGTGCCGGTTCTCTTGTTTCATACCAGGAATACGGTTCTTTCATCGTTAGTGACAATCGAATCACGGCAACTTCGCAAAGCACTGTTTTTGTTTTTGAAATTAAAGATGATAATACACTTATACTTGTTGACAACGGGGACAATGAGTATTTTATGATGCCTGAAAACGCTGAATATATTTTCCGTAATAATTCATAATCACGCACCTTTTTTGCGTTTTTACCCCTGTTTACGCACCGTTTGTGTGCTTCTTCGCAACAAAAAACGCACTTTTGTCTACCAAGACAAAGGTGCGTTTTTTGAATGATGTTTGCCTCAGTTCGCTATGCGAACTGTTCGGCAAATGATGTTGGCTACGCCAATGATGACGGCTTCGCCTAATGATGCGTGGCTTCGCCACATTTTATGGCAAACATCGCATCATTGCGGAACGGAGTGGAGCAACATCATATTTGCGAAGCAAATGCATCATATCGCCGCAAGGCGATGCATCATTTGACACAGAAGGACATTAATGGTATAACAATGACAGAAAGGCGGTGTTACTAATATGGCTGACTATATTCTGTCTGAAGAAAATGTTCAACAATTATTTGCATATGGCATCACGCGGCAGCAATCTTTCCCTTGGAGCCGTAGGGCTGCATAGCTTGTTGTGTAGCAGACTCGCGTTTTTCACTCTCCGTTGTTTATTATGTAGGTGGCAATGCTATGGGGCGCAAGCTCTGTGCGATATATGCACCCATCTTTGCGAAGAATCAGCTTTTTTTCGATATTGGTGGGATTCATCACCACAACAACTACAGTTCCGTCGGGATTTTTGAAGGCGCAGGTATCTAAATCCTCGGTATAACTGCTAAAACTTATCACTGTAGCATTTCTTGCCACGAATTTGGAGATATGACCTACATAGTAATATCCGAGGCGAAAGATCAGTCTGTCCTCCGTGGCATTACAATAGACAAGAGCATCTACGAATCCTGTTCTGTTATGATACGGACCGTGATTTTCGTCCAGAGTCAGATTCCAATCACAGTATGCGTGGACACCGTTTCTAAAGCAACCCAATATATCGTGAGCATATCTTTCAGCGAATGGCAGCTCGTTTTCCTTGTTTATGCCATTTTCACTCATAACGAAGCAGCCCTCGCTGGCTATGGAAAGCTTGTCCGGATATCTTTGGGTTGCAGCTTTTACCTCCCCAAAGTGATCTCCCGAATACCAATGATGGGCGATACCGTCACAGTATTTGCCGTTTTTGCTCTCATAAATGATTTTGCTTCTTTCGTACGTGCGCTCTCTGCAATGATCGTAGCAAAATATCTTGACATTTTTACCTTCAAGAGCCTTACCCAGGAAGCCGAGAAAATCTATCTCCTCCTCCACGCTATACGCGCAAGATTCCCAGGTCTGAGTGTGCCTTGGTTCGTTCTGCAGGGTTACCCCCCATATTCTGACATTTTCCGCTTCGGCGGCATCAATGTATCTGGCGAAATGCTCAGCCCACAAGGGGTAATAATCCCGTTTCAGATGTCCGCCCGCTATTCTGTTACCCGAGGTTTTCATATACGCGGGAGGTGACCATGGAGAAGCAAACAGAAGCAGATCGCTATGCTCGGTTGCCGCCTTTACCATAGGAAAGACCGCTTGACAGTCGTGGGATATGTCGAAGGTATCAAGTGTTTCGTCTCCTTCGGCAACATAAGTATAGTCCTCGGTGGAGAAGTCGCAGCTACCGATGGTAAGTCTGCCAAAATTATATCCTATTCCCTCTTCTCTGTCAAAATATGCCCGTATAAATCGATCTCTATTTTTCGGAGACATCCTTTGCCAAGCCACTGCTGCAGCCTCACTGAACGCACCGCCAATGCCCCAAATATGCTGATGCTCCAAGTCATCATGAATATTCAGAAGGCTTTGCTCGACATCCCCGTAGTGATTGACCGACTCAATCACGTCTGTATTGACATACTCCATAGGATAAGAGCCGTCACAGGATAGCCTCTTTTTTTCGCTATCCGTAAGATATACCGTAACCTTCATTTTCGCACCTCGTCTTTCTGGTTGAAACAGTGGATTCCACCGTAGAATAAGCATTACTAAAACTTTAAATGCATTGTACCATAACTTTCTGCAAAAGTCAACAATTTATAATACCGAACGATTCACCAATCAGAATATAAATTCCCGTGGCTTAAACGGAGTGGCGAAGAAGCATTCATCAAGGGGAACGTTGGGATCCTTGTAATGCTTTATAACGTTTACCAGCATTTGAATATCCTCAGCGGTATGGCTGTGGACGCCCTCGCGGTAACGCCAGATAAGATTGTCGGGCTTACCCAACAGCCCCCACACGTCCTTTGCCGCCATATTGGTCATCCAGGCGCCGATGGGGTTTGCCCAAATATCAGCCGCGGCATCCGAGGTATAAAGCACCCTGGGAGCGATCAACGCCTTAAGAAAATGGCTGTCAAAGGGAAGGTCCTGCTCGCGGTCAACGTAGCTTGCCAATTCCGGTCCGGTCCAATACGGGAACAGAGTAACGTCGTCACGCAGTACCTCAGATCTGGTATGAGAGTTAACGCCCTCGCAATATCCCTGCATCAGAATACGGTAGCATCCGCAGCCGCATTCTCCCGACTGATTGGGATTAACTATAGCGGCTCTTTTGTCCAATGCCCCGGCGAGGGCGGCGGTCTTTCCGCCTCTGGAATGTCCGGTAAAGGTTATCAGAGAAAGGTCGATCTCGGGATTTTCCCTTCCGCCGAAAAGTATCTCCAAGGCATCAACGCAACGGGAATATCCCCACGCCCATGCGCCGAGAGCGCCAAAGGTATATCCCGGATAGGTATTGTATATCTGCCCGACTCTCCTGCCCTCCGCTCTCACATCGTGAGCGATCTCGGTGCGGTCAAAAAGCACCCAAGCGACGCCTTGCTCCAATGCCGCATTAAGGAAACCGTCGGACCAGAAGTAATTAAAGCACATATCACCGTCAACAATAACGGGACATGGACCGTTTCTCTTTTCCGGAATAATAAGCTTCATATAAAAGCTTATGGGATTATCCCTCGTTCCGGTATGTATACGGTAAGACCGGCAGAGCTGATCCCCAACGTTCTCCACCTCAACAAAATCCGGGGCAGGCGGCATAGTGCCGTATTGAAGCTCAATGGCGGTCTTATATATTTCTCCGCGACGCTTTTCCCAATCCCCGGGAGTTACAACGGGATTACCGTCATCAAACTTAAAAAGCTCAGGCAGTCTACCCAACACCTTGTAATCCGTGACCTTGATAAGATCCTCACCTACTCTATTCATATCAAAATTCCTTTCTGTTATTGAGAATATCTTCAAAACGGATCTATGATACAAACAGATTATACCACAGCAATGGAATTTTTTCAAGTGTATTTCATAAATCAAAGTAAAAAATGTGTCTGCAACAGAGCAGTGATATATGTACCTGCAGTAATGCGAAATCCCGGTAAATACAGACTTGATTTATTGGCGAAGGTGTGGTATAATGTCAGTGAAAAAAGGACTGTATTGAGGTAATGTATAATGAGCATAGTAAAAAACGAAATACCAATCTTAGAATATGATACCGAAAAAACGGCAGTTCTCAACCCCACGCACGAAAATCTCGGCTTGAAGCTTCCGAAAAAATGTGTGTTTGCTTTTCTGGGCTCATACATAGATGAATATGCCAATAAAAACGGAGCGCGGCAGGTGTCAGCCTTTGTGAGCGCGACAAAGCATTACCCGATCTACGTAATAAAGTATAAAGGAAACGAGATCACTCTCTGCCAAGCCCCCGTGGGCGCTGCTCCGTCGGCACAGCTGCTTGATTGGCTGATCGGCTACGGTGTCAGAGAGATCATTTCGGCAGGTAGCTGCGGCGCCCTCGAAAAGCTACCGGAAGGCGAGTTCCTTGTCCCATGCAGGGCTCTGCGAGACGAGGGTACCTCTTATCACTATGCTCCGCCCGCCCGCTTTATTGAGATCAACGAAAAAGCGAGAAAAGCGATCCGGGAAGCTATATGCGAGCACAGCATGAGGTATCGGGAGGTCACGACCTGGACTACCGACGGCTTTTATCGGGAAACCAAGGAAAAGGTAGCATACCGAAAAAGCGAAGGCTGCGCTGTTGTTGAAATGGAATGCTCAGCTCTTGCCGCCTGCGCCGATTTCAGAGGCGCGACCTTCGGAATGCTGCTCTATACCGCAGACAGTCTTGCGGATGTCGAACTGTACGACCAGCGAAATTGGGGTGGAAACGCTTATGAATACGCCCTCAAACTATGTCTTGATGCGGTTATCAAGCTTTAAATACATACACGTCACACGCCTGCAAGGCATAGCAAGCAAGGAGGACTGAAATGTTAAAAGGAAAAAGGCTTTCAATACTCGGAGACAGCATCTCCACCTACCAAGACGTATCAAACGACGGAGCCGCCAATCACACCACCGTATATAACCCGTACTATTACCGCGCTCCCTTTCCGCTTGAAAAGACCTATTGGAAGCAACTTACAGACAGCCTTCAACTAACCCTATGCGTAAACAACTCTTGGTCCGGCGGAAATCTGAGTGGCAGAGAGGATCCGAATTCCGGGGTAAATCGGGCAAGCTCTCTTGCGCGGGACGACGGCACAAAGCCGGATATCATTATAGTATTTATGGGAATAAACGATTTAGGCAGACGGGTACCGTCCACGGTTTTTGGCGCGGATTACGAAAGAGCGCTGTTGACGCTGAAGGAAAAATACCCGGACGCAAAGGTGTGTTGTGTCAATATTCCCGATCGGGATATATACTTCAAAAAGCAAACGCAGGTATTCAACTCAGAGATAGAAAAAGCGGTACGGGCGGCTGGCGAAGGCTTTTTTATCGCCGATCTTTTCAGCAGCCGCTTAAACAACGATTTCTATTATATAAACACACTTGATGGGCTTCATCCCGACGAGGACGGAATGAAAATAATCGCCGAGGTCATTTCGGATGCTATACTGAAAAATGCAACGTGAGAACGCGGCAAATAGGCGGAAAAACGATTTGTCAAAGCGAGCTTATCGTGCGACATATATGCGACATATAATACAATCAAATAACGGTAGAAAAGAGGGACTGCATTGTGAATAAGAGAATGGATCGCTCCAAGCTGATCATCGGTACCTATATTCTTCAACCCTACGCGCGCACAGAGCAGCACGTAAGGGATCTTGCAGACTGCGGAATAGATCTCGTGACCTATATGGATTACGATAAGAACACACTTGATCTGTTTAAAAAATACAATATCGGAGCTTCTGTAGTGGGCATCCTTCCGCCCTGGTGGGGAGGAAACGGAGAAAACGCGGGCAAAATGGAGCAGCTGAACAGCTTTGAAAGATACGTTGAAGCGGCAAAAAGCTTCAAAGATCACCCTGCTGTCTGGGCAATCGACATGGGTGACGAGCCTTCTGCCCTTGATTTCCCCTATTATAATAAGCTGATTAATTTCACAGACCGTGCATTTGAAAATCAGTTTCCGTATCTTAATCTCTACCCCAACTACGCCTCCGTCGCTGAAAACACCGCCGATCAGGTAACAAGTCAACTGGGAACAAGAACGTATCGGGAACACATAGAGAAATACTGCGAGAACGTTCCCACCGATTATATCTGCTACGACTTTTATATGTACTCCAACGATTCGGATATATCCCCCACTGACGTTGCTCACGCATACGAGAATCTGGTAACGGTATCAGATGCGTGCAGAAACACAGGACGCAGTATGTGGATCGTTCTCCAGGTCAACTCCAGGCTTCCTGACCGCTTCACAACCGAAAACCAGCTCCGCTTCCAGGCGTATTCCGCTATGGCATTCGGCGCAGAAAGCATAATCTGGGCGTGCTGGACAGGAGGATGGTGGCATAACCAGGTGCTGGACCGAAACGGAGAAAAGACCGAGCAGTACGAAAAGCTTAAGACGGTCAACCGTGAGCTGCACGCTATCGGCGAGCGGTATATGAAATATCGCCGAACCTCAACGCATTTCGTAGGATTCGGTGACAGTCACAGTGATCTGCGCCTGATTGACCTGAAGCCTTTATGTTCTTTGAGCACAGGAGTATTCTTTGATGTTCATGAAAAGAACGGCTCTCCTATTGTCATAGGTCAGATGGTGTCACGCAAAGGCGACGGCTCGTATGCCCTCATGATCTGCGCCTCTGACGACTCAAGGGACAAGGATACGAAAATCAACACCGTAACCTTCCGCGCCCCATACAGACAGATAATTCTCAGCGATGGCAATGGGGAGCGCGCTCTCGCAGCAGATGAAAACGGATATTTCTCCTTTAATCTTCCCTCCTGCCACGGCGCGCTGATAGTCGCGGGATAACTCCGCCTATAACTTCAAACGCGATTGCTCGCCTAAATATATTGCTTATAAAAAGCGGTTGCTCAACATTTATCGGTAAAGAGCAACCGCTTTTTGTAATCATAACCTTCGCCAATACCTTCGGGATCCCTTCATTTAATATGCACAATGAGACTGCTCTTTTTTTGTTTATTTATTATATTGACACACATATAATTTGTGTGATATAATATAATCACAGTAAAACGAAGGCGAGGTATTCAATATTCATGTTTGGGCGAAAATTCTTAAAGGCATTCGGTTGGTTCTGGATATGGGAGCTTATAAATTATATAGTCGGA
>JAFVTO010000164.1 GCA_017503165.1 Clostridia bacterium
ACCCTTGTCCATATGAGGGCAGGTGTGTCTGGCGTCGTAAACACTTTCGATGGTTATGTCGTGGAGACTAACGTCGCCCTGGTTCAGCAGTCTTACGTTGGTGCAGAAGGCTGCTGTGCGAATGTTCTTGATCAGAACGCGGCAGATGTCCGAGGATAGCCCCTCAACAGAGAAGGCTTTTTCAACGCTACCGTTAAGACCGGTGAGAGCAACCGAGTCATCCTCTGTGAAGCCGGTTATGTTCTCAATAACAATATCTTGACAGCCGGCTCTGAGGTCGATACCGTCAGCATTCTTTACAAGGACCTCGTCGTACTTGTTTCTGACAAGCCCGTGATATTCATTGCCGTTTTCGTCAACGCCGATGTCGCTTGCGCAAAAGTCCACGTTTCCGATATAGCCCTTCCTGCAAAAAATGAAGTTCAATGCCCACCAGCGTTGATTTATGCATCGGATTCCCTCAATGTGAAAGCCCTCAACGTTGGTGAAGAGCAGCAGATTGTTCTTCCATATCGGAGTTCCTATCTCTCTCCAGTTTCTCTCGGAAAGACCGTTGTATTTTCCACCGTCAAGCACAGCTTCACCTCTTCCGATGATGGTGATATCTCTATCTGTTCCTTCTGCGGTCCTGCCGAGCTCTGTTCCGTGATGCTCGTTAACAAACATATTGCTGAAGCTTCCGTCTGCCATTCGCAGATGGCAGTCCTCAAGCAGAAGAGTGAAGCCGGAAGGAAGTCTGATCCCGCGGTTGATCTCCCAAGCACCTGTGATGGTGGCACTGCATCTCCCGTTTTCTATTGCTTCCCGTATCTTGGAGTCAACGTAGTCGCTGCCGCCGATTTTAAAAATTTTATTCTTCATAATTCGCTCCTTTCAGCTTTTTATGTCGATAGCGCCTTCCTTATTGTATCATAACCGCGATGCGCAAGTCAACAATTAATTGAATTGTCTTTGCAAAAAACAAGGGAACGTATTATTTAAAAATGAAAAGGGTATCCCGGAGGGCGTGTAACGCAAAGCCCTTTAAAAAGCAAGGGATTAAAACGAATTATGTCAACAACTATTTACAAATAACGGCGATGCGGGATCTTCAGCTGTTTTGTCCTGGGAAAAAGGGGGCTACCGCATTTAGGGATAACCGAATAAAAAACCAGTGGAGACATTGAAATAGTGCCTCCACTTTTGTTATATAGGTATTTAAATGGTATCGGGGCCCGAGAACCAAGCAGATGAAAATGCTCTGTATAACGAAAGTCGCACAAAAATAATACCTTGTCTTTTCTCCCGCACTCTTCAAAAAAGCAGGGCATAAGCAAAAATATCACTTTACAGCAAAAGCAAAAGAGAGAGCGGATAAACCTTTCGCTCTCTCTTTTGCTATAGTCAAATTTTCTTCTGACGTCAGAAGGTTAAATTATTTGCCGAAATATCTCTCGAGAAGTCCTGCAAGAGCCTTGCCATGACGGGCTTCGTCACGTGCCATCTCGTGAACGGTGTCGTGGATAGCGTCAAGGTTGTTCTTCTTTGCGCACTTTGCAAGGTCGAACTTACCTGCGGTTGCACCGAACTCGCAGTCAACTCTCCACTTGAGGTTATCCTTTGTTGTGGACTTCATATTGGGCTCAAGATCCTCGCCGAGAAGCTCTGCAAACTTTGCTGCGTGCTCGGCCTCCTCATAGGCTGCCTTCTCCCAGTAAAGACCGATCTCGGGATAGCCCTCACGGTGCGCGATTCTTGCCATGCAGAGATACATACCAACCTCGGAGCACTCGCCGTTGAAGTTGGCCATAAGCTGCTCGAATATGTACTTCTTGTCCTCATCGCTGATATCGGGGTTGTTCTTAACAGTCTTTGCATAAATGCCGTACTCGTGCTCGGCAGCAAGAGGAGCATCCTCCTGCATAACGTTGAACTTGGACGCGGGAACCTTGCAAACAGGGCACTTCTCGGGTGCTGCATCTCCCTCGTGAACGTATCCGCAAACAGAACATACAAATTTCATGGTTTTCCTCCGGTTTATAATAATTTTTTGATTCAGTATATGTGGAAGAGCATATGCCGAGAACCACTCTTGTGCAAAATCATCTTGGCACAAAAGCACCCGGATTCGCCACTTCTCGACAAGTATTATAACACATCGATCTGTTTTTTTCAATATTATATTTTTAACATTTTTTCCTTATTTAGCATCGCTTTTTGCAGCTTGAACTTTTTGCTCTCGGATCAATCACCGTGCCCTGCGCATTTCTTTGGTGCTTCGAGCCAAGCATGATCCATCCGTCGGGGGCGGCCAAAACAAAAAACGACTGTATAGATTGCCCTTCTCGTTTTGAAATGTTAATAGCAGGTTCTCTCGATGACCGAACGCCTGAGCTCAGGCGAAAGACGAGCGAAATACTCCGAATATCCGCCTATACGAACTATTAGGTTGGGGTATTTTTCCGGATTCTTTTCCGCATCCAGAAGCTCCTCCTTGCTAACACAGGTGATCTGCATCTGCATACCGCCCTGCTTGAAGTAGCCCAGCACAAGTGCGGGGAGGGCGGTTGGAAGCATAGAGGTATTCAGCTTCATATTCAGCACGGGTGTGCCTGTCATTTTGCTCTGGCAAAGCGAAGCCGCGCTGTTCAAAAGAGCGGTAGCGCCCTTTACGTCATTGCCGTTTATAGCCCCTATTGAATCGCAAAGAGCCTCGCCGGCACGGCGCCCGTCGGGAGTCGCACCAACCCCTCTGCCTGCTTGTACATAGGTGGTAAACTGAATTGAGGAAGGGAGAAATCTGCCGCCCATATACGGGGTTTTCTCTTCGAAAACCGCACAAAGATCCCCCGAAAGCCGCGCTGCCATTTTATTCACCTCATCGGCATCCGTACCGTGATGAGGTACAGCGGATATTTCTATAGACTCTTCGGAATCAAGACGGCAGAGAAGCTCCTCGGCTGTCATGCTCCTTTTTTCAAACACTAAATGCTTTATCGCGATCATAGAGTCGATAACGTTTATCATACCCGCAAGATTAACTACGCTCCAATAATATCTTGCTCCGCCGTTGTTAAAATCCTTGCCGCGATCAATACAGTCGTCAACAAGCAACGTACGCATGGGCTGTGGCTTGAATTTGGCACGTATTCTCTGAGATTCACTTATGGAGTCCATAACGTTTCTTGCCTGGTGGGTATACTCGTCAATAAAAGAATTGTAGAATGCATCAAAATCAGCGGAGGATACAAGCGAGCGGCGCATAACGTTCCAGAAAATAAAAGCGGTATTTATTCCCGCATCAAGGGATCCTACGTTGCTCATTCCTGCAAGCATCGTTTCGGTGCAGCCGCCGCCGGCGCAGTTGATACGATCCTCAGCGGGAATATCGGGGAACAAACGGGCAAGTGACTCTTGATAGCCAATCTCGTTGTAAAGGCTTGGCGAGCCGCCGCCGGCGTGAATTGCATCTATGGCAGCATCCCACACCTCCTTTGGCATATCCGGGGTTACTCTCAGCTCAAGGCTTGGCCTGCGGATACCTTTACACGCATGAAGGCATTGCACGGTAAGCGGATTGTAACTAGGACCGAGTGTTCCCGACCAACCGCTGTTTGCATCAACGTTTTTAAAGAAGCATTTGAACACCTCGGTCATATCCTCTCCCTTGTAGAGAGGTATAAGGTCGGCATCCATTCTTCCTATATCGTCACAGCCGTCAAGATAGTAAACGAAGTTCCAACACACCAGCGCCTCATAAAGCGTTTCCGCAGGCAAAAAGGGAACTCGCAAAAGCGCTTTGTAAAGCGCGCTGCCCTCAGCTGCGGCAGCCTTTAATTTTTCAAGAATACGCCTGTGAAAGCAACGAATGCCGATCATAAGGTCGGCAAGGCCGTTGCGTATCTCGCTGTCCGATATCTTTTCGATCCTTTTCTCATAGCTGTCCAGCCCTTCGTACACAATGCGCTTGAAATTCGGGTAGGAATGGGTATACATATTTCCTCCCACCGTATGAACGGGGGTAATGCGGGAGGTATACAGATAAAAGTCGTTGCCAAGCGCGCGTCTTACTTCCTCGGATTGCTCAGCCAAGCGTTTCCAATCAACCGCAACCGTAAAGGAAAAATCGGGATTGACCAGTGAAGTGCGCCATTTTGCACCACAGGGATACAGCAATTCACCCTTGTATTCTGCCAAGCCGTAATTTTCGAAATAACGCCTCAGTGCCCTTGAAAAACGCTCAAAGGGAGATTTGTGTGCTTCTTCATAATATCCGGCACCGTAATGCTCTCCGCGCTCCATAAAAAAGCTATATATTTCCTTCGTTAACATTCTTCGTCTCCTTTTTTGTTTTTTTATTGCGGTACTTGTATAATAACATGATACGTGATATAATTATAGCATAATAATCTCAGTTCGAGAGTAAATTCGTATCAAATATGGAGGGCGGAATTGAAAACGTATTGGAGTCATGCAGACTGCTTTGAGGGGGGAAAGGAAGAGTATATCAAATCCTTTGTTCACCGCAACTATAATATCGGTTTTCACACCCACAGCTTCTATGAATTAAACATAGTGCTCAGCGGCAGGGGTGAGCATCTGATCGAAGAGATGCATTTTGAGGTAAAAAGGGGGTGCGTATTCGTCATTCCCCCGAATGTAAAGCATTCATACAGGAATATAGACTCTCTCAACGTGTATCACATGTTGATACACAGAGATTTTCTTCCTAAGTGCTTTGGAGAATTTTTCAAAACCACGGGATATTCTCTTCTGTTTGAGATAGAGCCTTATTTCCGGGCAAGATATCACGAAAATATGTTCTTGACACTAAGCGAGGATGATATCAGCTCGGTAATTTCCGACGTTGATCTCATAAAATCATGCGATGCATTTCCGGACGCACAGCTGTACGTAAACGCTATCGCCAAAAAAATCCTTGCGTTTTTGTGTATATGCATAACGAAGCAAAGCGGAATAGGGAATATAAGTGCAAAGCCAAACAAGGAGCTTTTGTGCATAGCCGATTCGCTCAACTTCATTCATCAGAATTATGAAGAACGGATTACTATTGAAATGCTTGCCCAGCGGCAAAATATGTCCCGTGCCACTTATATCAGATGGTTTAACAAAACCTGCGGATGCTCGCCCCATCAGTATATAATGCAATACAGGATAAAAAAGGCTTCCGAGGCTCTTTTGGTGAATGAAAGCTCTGTTGCACAGATAGCACAAAGCTGCGGCTTCTTTGACGCCTCGCATTTGAGAAGAGCCTTGAAGACGGAATAATGAAAGGGAGGTAATGCCGAAAAAGCAAAACCTCCCCTTTTTTGTATCGTAGGACAGTAAAATGAAAAAACGAGAGGCATCGCGAATTATCCGCTAAGCAGATCACGACGGACTCTCGTTTTTTTGTTGAAAGAGAATGACCTTGTCAAAGCAGTGCGGTATAGACCTCTTCACCGCCGTTAACGAATACTTCAACCAGGTATTCGTCTCTGAGTATCTTCAAGTCGGTGAGCTTTCCGTTATAGATGATAGGCTCGCGTCCTGTTCTTTCAATAATAAAACCGCTCTCCGTCCTCTTGACCGACGGGTCCTCCTCCCTTAACAAATGTCGCAGCTCTTCTATGGGGTAGGCGGTGATCCTTCCGCCCTTCAGCTTCAATTCTCTTGGGACGGACATACATCCAACGTCCTTCTCGGCAAAGCCCGCGTATTTCCAACCGGGCACCCAGGAGATCAATATATTTCTACCTAAATGGTCGCAGAATACCTGCCCGGCATATTGGTCCGGGCCTTTGTCCACCTCAGCGCTGTGCTTCACTGCGAATTTTCCATTATGGAAATCACCGTACATCAACGAAAAATAATGACGGCTTTTTAAAGGGCATACCGATGCCGCAAGCAGGCTGATATCTTCTCTCGGAATGAATGAGGGACATTCTGCATACATACAATCCGCCCATTCGCTCATCACACCAAGGTAATCCCAGGCAAGAAGATCCTCGCTTTTGTATAGAAGCAAGCGCCCCGCCTTATCATCTTTGTTTCCCGTTGCCATAACGCAGTAATAAGATCCGTTAAAGCAGCATACGGCAGGATCGCGGAAGTCCGGTCCGCCCTCCTTGGGATAACAGTCGATCACAGGGTTGCCCTCGTATTTTCTGAAATTAATTCCGTCCTCCGAATATGCCATGCTCACCGTCTGAATTTTCTCTTGACCGCGAACGGATGCATAGAACAGATAGAGCACTTCATCCTTTACGATAGCGGTTCCCGACCAGCATCCGTTGCTGTCATAGTCGCTGTCGGGATAAAGTGCAATAGGGAGCTCCTCCCAGCTCAGGAAATCCTTCGTGCGCGCATGCCCCCAGTGCAT
>JAFVTO010000165.1 GCA_017503165.1 Clostridia bacterium
ACCAATACGCCGGCGAATGATACCAAGGGGAAAGGCCAAGCCGAGCAACCTAAAGTTTCACGGAAAAACGAGGATGTTTACGATCCGGAGGACGATGATGAAGAGTAAGGTCAAAGTGGGCTAAAAGGCATTGGGATTATCCGGGGCAGTTTCAATTAGATGCAGAAGCCGCTCTCCGCTGTCGGTGCGTACATTGGTACCACCGACAGGGAGAGCGTGGCTGAAAAATACACATACTATCTGAGTTTTGTCAGAATCTCCACCTTGAAGATGAGCAGCATACAGAGCTACTAATGTAGCAGATTTTGGGGTGGATATGCTATCTTATGAAGTGTGTTTTTGTTCTGCGCTAAATGAGGTTGCCTCTTTTTGCGTCCACTCAACTGCTCAATGGCCGATAGGCACATAAATTTATCACTGTATTACAAAAAATTTACACTTGTCGTGCGTTAGAGATTTGACAATATGAGAATAATATGATATAATAATAAAAATATAATTAGGCGACGAGTCGCAAATGGTCTTTTCAAGGAGATTCTGTATATAAAATGGCAAGGTTTTTTGAAACAGCGGAAACAGAGGAATTTTTTGCAATACCTGCCCGACAGGTTGTGGTATTTCCTGCTGTTCCTATGAGTATAGAAATAGACGACAATACAAATATTGCGGAGCTTAAAAAAATACATAGCTCGGGGGGACAAGCCATATTGCTCACTCTAAAGGACAGTATGTGTGAACCCCCATACAAAAAAAGTGATTTTTATGGTTCAGCGACCACGGTGTACGTAACCCAGTTGCTGGATTTGCCCGACGGAAAAACCAGGGCAATGGTGGTTGGAAATGAGCGCGCGGTTCTAATGGATGAGCTTTCTGAACGTAACGGGTATGTAAAAGTGATGCTGAAGCGCGTTTATGTAGATGATGATGCACCCGAGGCGGAGGCAGCGCTCAACGAGGCGAAGAGATTAATAGACGAGTATCTCAAGTATATGCCACGCGAATCTCAGCATCTTAAGGATGAGCTGGAAGACATAAGCTCTGTTGGGTACTATGCGGACTACGTTGCCGCAAATCTATTCTGGGATACTGAGGAGAGGATGAAGATCCTTGCTTCGTCAGATCCGATAGAAAGAATGATGTGTCTGCTATCCATGCTGAGGAGCAAGCTTGATATTTTGTCAATTCAGCAGAAGATACGTCGTGAGGTAAAGAAACGTGTCGACAAGAATCAGCGGGAGTATTATCTCAACGAACAGCTTAAGGTAATACGCGGGGAGCTTGGCGAGGAGTCTGATACCGACGCGGAGTGTGAAAAATATCTTGAGCGAATTAAAGAAGCTGCTTTATCTCAGGAGAACGCAGAAAAGCTTACAAAGGAAGCACAAAAGCTTAAGAAAATGCCGTTCAGCTCAGTTGAATACGGTGTAATATGTAATTATCTTGATGTCTGTCTTGATATTCCGTGGGGGAAGACAACTGAAGATCGAGTAGATATAAAATCTGCTAAAGAGATACTGGAGCGTGACCATGACGGTCTTGCGAAGGTCAAGGAGCGTATCCTTGAGTATCTTTCGGTCAAGCAGCTTTCTCCAAATCTCAGAAATCAGATAATCTGTCTTGTAGGACCTCCCGGAACCGGAAAAACGTCAATTGCCAATTCAATTGCTGAGGCAATGAACCGTAAGTACGTAAGAGTATCTCTTGGAGGTGTGCGTGACGAGGCGGATATAAGGGGACACAGAAAGACTTATGTCGGCGCTATGCCCGGACGAATAGTTAACGGATTAATAAAAGCAGGAACGCAAAATCCCCTTATGCTTCTTGATGAAATCGACAAGATGACACGTGATTCGCACGGAGACCCTGCATCTGCTATGATGGAGGTTCTCGATGCTGAGCAGAATAAGAGCTTCCGCGATCATTTCGTCGAGATGAATGTTGATCTTTCGGATATAATGTTTATTGCAACGGCGAATTCTCTGGATACTATTCCGCGTCCTTTACTTGACAGAATGGAGATAATCGAGCTTAAAAGCTATTCTATGCAGGAAAAGCTGAGTATAGCCAAAAGGCATCTTATACCCAAGCAGCTCAAGAAGCACGGACTTCTTAAGAAGCAGCTCAAGCTCTCTGAGGGTGCTCTGAAGGACATTATTACAAGATACACCCATGAGGCGGGAGTCCGTAATCTTGAAAGAGAGATAGGTGCCATTTGCCGCAAGTGTGCTCAGAGGATATTGGAGGGAAGCGAAAAGGTGGAAATAGGCGTTCGTAATCTGCCGGATTTCCTCGGTGCTCCCAAGCTTATTCCCGAAAAGATATCAGTGGATGACGAGGTGGGTATTGTAAACGGATTGGCATATACCGAGTTGGGCGGGACACTTCTTAAGGTTGAGGTTGCCTCTATGCCAGGAAGCGGAAAGATGGAATTTACCGGTTCACTTGGAAAGGTAATGCAGGAATCTGCCAAAACAGCAGTATCTTACATACGTTCCCATGCAACAGAGCTTTCTGTTGAAACTGATTTTTACAAGGAGAAGGATATACATTTCCATTTTCCCGAAGGGGCGGTTCCTAAGGACGGACCTTCTGCCGGAGTTACCATGGTGTGCGCTTTGGTCAGCGAGCTTTCAGGAAGACCTGTTCGCAGGGATGTTGCTATGACAGGTGAGGTAACGCTGAGAGGCAGAGTGCTTGCCATAGGTGGCTTGAAGGAGAAATCAATGGCTGCATACAGAGCCGGTGTAAAGACGGTGCTTATTCCGGAGGATAATATGAAGGACATCGAGGAGTTTGACGATGCGGTCAAGCAAAGCATAAAATTTATTCCGTGCAAAATGGTGAGCGATGTGCTTAAAAACGCGCTTGTTCTTTGACTGTACGAGGGGGAATGAATAGTGATCAATACCAAAAACGTTGAGCTTTCAATAACAGCAGGAAAGTCTTCGCAATTCCCGAAAAGCGCATTGCCGCAAATAGCATTGAGCGGGCGCTCAAACGTTGGCAAGAGCTCACTTATAAATACTCTTATCGGTAGAAAATCCCTGGCGAGGGTAAGCTCTGCTCCCGGAAAAACCATTACGGTGAATTTTTACTCAGTTGATAAAAAGCTTTTTTTGGTGGATATGCCCGGATACGGATATGCCAAGCGCAGTCCTGAGGAGAAACGCCGTTGGTCAGAGCTTACCGATGGATACTATACTCACGATGGCTCATGCGGGAGGCTTCGCGCGGTTGCGCAGCTTATTGATTTGAAGGTTGGACCCACATCTGACGATCTTACGATGATGAGTTGGCTGAGCGAGAGTGTGGATGATTGGTTTATAGTGGCAACCAAAGCAGATAAGTTGAACAAGACGGAAAGAGAAAAAGCATTAAGCCGTTTGCTTGATATAGTAGACGGTGTGGACATCATACCTTTTTCATCTCAGACGGGTGAAGGAAAAGAGCAGGTATGGGAAAGAATTTTTAAGTCTCTTGATAATTGATTAAGGATTTTTGTAGGTTTATATGAGTGAATTTGTGATGAAGAGCTGTACCGTCGGCGCAAACGGCAATTTATGTTTGGCATCAGTTGATACGGTTGAGATGGCAAAGAAGTACGGTACTCCGCTATACTTGATGGATGAAGATTCGATTCGTCATAACTGCAGGGTGTACGTTGATGCTATTAAGGAGCATTTTGGGGAAAACTCCTATCCGTGCTTTGCATCCAAAGCACTGTCCTTTAAGGGG
>JAFVTO010000166.1 GCA_017503165.1 Clostridia bacterium
AGTTATGCAATGGCCCCTCGCAAGTATGGAGATGTACTCAAGTGGCCGAAGAGGCGCCCCTGCTAAGGGTGTAGGCCGGGTAACCGGCGCGAGAGTTCAAATCTCTCCATCTCCGCCAAAGCAAAAAGCCTTGAAATCTAAGGATTTCAGGGCTTTTTTCGTGCTTTGAAATTGGTGTTTTCCCTTTAGTTTTCCCTTTACAGAATTTTTTCGGGGATTTTTACGCCTTTATCTTCTCTATGAACCGCTCCATTCGCGCCGCGCTCTCTTGCTTCATCTTCTCCGATACGTGACCATACACGTCGAGGGTAAAGGCGGCGGTGGCGTGTCCGAGATTCTGCTGTACCGTCTTAACGTCATCCCCTTCCTGAAGCGAGGCGACGGCGTAAGTGTGGCGGAGATCGTGGAAACGTGCGTCAGGGCGACCGATGCGCTCTGCGACCTTCTTGAAATGCTTTAGCGCGGATTGCGGTGGAATATATCCACCGTCCTCTTGGGTAAATACCAAATTCCATTGGTTTTTCCAAGCCAATCCCATTTGCAAATGTTGCTTTCTCTGCTCGAAGAGCTGTTCTTTCAAAACCTGCATAACGAACGGTGCCGCCGTGATCGTTCGTGTCTTTCCGCTTTTGGTGCTGATCAGATAATGGTCCGCGCCTTTTTCTTTTCCCTTTTGGAGCTGTTGCTTGACCGTAATCGTACCGTTTCGAAAATCGACCGCATCCCAAGTGAGTCCGCAGATTTCTCCCTCTCGCATTCCCGTGAAGAGCGTTACAGTGAACAGCCGGGCGAACGGCTCGCCCTTCTTGATCTCTTCCAAGAACGCGGAGATCTCCGCCTCTGTGAGAGGGCTGATCTCCTTCCGCTCGATGCGCGGGAGCTTGACGGGATCCGCTGGGTTAAAAAGAATATACCGTAGATCTGTCGCCTGAGCTAAGGCTTTATGCAGAATCCCGTGGGTGTTCTTGACGGTTTTCGGTGAAAGCCTTTCCTTACGTATCAGATCATTGCAAAAGGTTTGTATCTGTGTTGTCGAGAGCTCCGTGAGCTTGATGCTTCCAAGAGCTGGCTTCAGGCGTGTGCGAATACGGCTCTCATACGTGGAGAGGGTGAGCGGCTTGCAAGAGGGCTCGACGTACTCCGAAAGCCACATATCAAGCCATTGCCCCACCGTCATTTTGCTCGGCTCGGTGTATAGCCCCGTATCCAGATCACGAAGAACCGCCTTTAATTTCTGTGCTACTTCTTTTTGTGTCTTGCCGCTGATACTGCGCTGGATCTGTTTGCCCGTTCCCGGATCTCTGCCGACGGTGTAACGAGCTTCCCAAAATTCATAGGGTTTGCCGTTGCGGGTAACGGTTTTCTTCCTGATCGTTCCCGTACCCTGAGCGGCGCGGGTGTTTTTATTTCTCGGCATATTATTTTCCCTCCCATTCGTAATATCTTGAACTACCATAATCTTTTACAATTTTTTCAAACAAATCGGCAAGAGCTTCTATTGCTTCTTGCTTTGCAATTCCTGCAAATTGATCGTGTCTGATACCTCCGATTGTATGAAGCGGATCTATTTTGTAATTTCTCATTTGATTTAGGTAATCGAATGCAGCCACAGCGATTTTTTCTAATTCGTTATCGTTTTCGAGTAACGCTTCTAATAGTCGTATTTTTGCAAATCGTCCTATCTCATACCGTCTTAAATTATCACGGTGAGATTCAAGAATATCATCGTTCATAGGACCATCAAGAGGCGCGTTAGCCACTATTTCCAAATTAGTTGCAGCTAAAACCGATAGCCCCGTTTCCTCTTGAAGATCAGTTATAATTCTTGTTTTGCAGTCATATTCGCATAGCAGGTAACCGATGTCACACTCAAATATATTGCAAAGGCGCAAAAGCATATTTAATGTAACCTCAACACCCTCACCTCTTTCCCATCGGGCTATGGTTTGGCGAGATGTTCCAATAGATTCTGCAAGTGCATCCATACTCATATTCTTTTTCTTGCGTTCAAATCGGATTCTTTCACCTATTTCGTTCCAATTATACATCGTTATCGATTTTAACCTCCAAAGCAGAAATATCAACTCATTTGTTGAAATGTGGTTATTTACAGCAACATTATATCATGTTATAATGTGTTTGTCAACAGCGACAGCAAAAAAAACAACAAAGGAGAAGAAAAAATGCAGAATGTTGATATTAGAAGAGCGGCAAATGAAGCGAGTGTCCATCTTTGGGAAGTGGCGGAAAAATACGGACTGAGTGACAGTAATTTTTCCCGCAAACTCCGCCGCGAGCTTCCCGATGCAGAAAAGGCAAAGATCCTCGATATTATCGAACAGATCAAAGCACAAAAACAGACTGTGACGGAATAACCCTTATTTTTTTACCGATTGATTACCGATTGGCAATCAGGAACGCACACAACGGAAAAAAGCGAAAAGGAGGTAGAGCAATGAATGCACAGACAAACGAACGTTTAACTCTTACGCCCGAAGAGGCGGCAAAGCAGCTCGGCGTGTCAAAGCCGACGATGTACGCATTATGTAACCGTAAAGATTTTCCCTCTGTTCGAGTAGGACGAAAAATCATCATCCCGCTCGTAGCTCTGGAAAAGTGGCTTGAAGCGCAAGCAACCGAAAGGAGCGGCGCGTGATGGAACACTTTGCAATTTTTGAAATGCTCCCGGAAGGGTGCGAGAATGCAATATCAAGACGTAATCTGATGACCGTTTTGGGAATGTCGGACCGCTCCCTGCGGTTAGCCATTGCGGCGGAACGTAGAGCGGGAGCTCTGATCCTGAGCTCGACGGCTGTTGACGGTAGTGGGTATTATCGTCCCGCCAATGCCGAAGAAATCGCGCGGTTCGTTTCCTCGATGGAGCGGAGAGCCAAATCCACCTTTGCGGCGGTATCAAACGCGAGAAAAGAATTGAAGAGAATCGAACAGCAAGAAAGAGAGGGGCGAGATTGTGGCGAATGCAGAGAGCAAGAAACGACCGGGGATAATGTTGTACTTTGAAACCATAAGGAACTGCACAAAACGCCTTGATTTTGAAGAAAAAGGGCGGCTCTTTGATGCTATCCTCGCATATGGCGAGGACGGGAATCTGCCTGATTTTTCTGAAGAGGAAGATCTAAGTCTTTGTATAGCGTGGGATGTTATCCGCCCTCAAATTGATAACGATAATTTACGGTATCAGGAAAAATGCCAAATGGCACAAAATGCGGCACGTGCGAGGTGGAGCGATTAAAATATATATGCGACGGCATACGAACGCATACGACCGCATTCGGTGCTATACGTTTGATGCCAATTACAATTCCAATTCCAATCTCAATACAATACCAATAGCAATACCAATGAATCACATATGTGCGTTTTTGGAGGTGATGGACGTGTGGCAATAGATGAAATCTCGGCTAAGGATTGGCTGAAAAGGTATCAAAATCTAATCGTAAATATCAATAACCTGATTGAACGTGCCGATATGCTACGCACGAAAGCCTCATCACCAAGAAGTCCTAACCTGAGCGGAATGCCAAGAGATAGCCAGTGGAACGGCGACAAGCTCAGCAATATGATAGGAACCTATATTGATCTCGAAGCGGAAGCCAATGAGAAGATTATAAAAAGCAGGAAGCTATATAAGGAAATAGATGCCTTTATTCGAAGGATAAGGAAGCCCGACAGAAAAGCCGTTTTACAAATGAAATATCTTGACGGTTTTTCTTGGCTTGATATACAAGATGTTTTATTCGGCAATAAACAGGATTATCTGGATAAAGAGGAAAGCTATCAACGCCGCGCATTCAAGCTACATCAGGACGGTGTGCGTGAGCTGGCGGCATTGATGGGCGAAAAAGAATTACAAGAAATCGAAGAATTTTACAAGGATGAAATGATCCTTTTTCTGTCATCCGATGTAGATGACAATAAATCATAGGAGGCTAAAATATGATACCCGAAAATAATATAAATCGGTTAAGGCATTGCACACGGGAATTTCTTAATTCCAGAATGACGGAGAAAACGGCAGCGGACCTGAAAGAGATCCACGGGATCACGCTGGGACCTGATGCGACGAATCGGGATGCGCTGGATGCCGTGTTTTTGAAGAAAGCAAGAGAGGGAGATCCTGAAGCAATAGCGTTTTGCAAAATGTATGGTCTGCTCTCTGATACCGAAGCCGATGAATGAAAAACAGCGACGTTTTGCGGAGGCTTATGCCGCCAATCCTAACGCAACAGAAGCCGCAAAGGCGGCGGGATATTCAGGCAGAACCGCTCGAAGTCAAGGGCAAAGGCTGTTGACAAATGCTGACATTCAGAAATATATCAAGGATCTTCAGGAAGAGAATGCCGCCGAGCGCATCGCAACAATGACCGATGTGAAAATCTTTTGGTCGGACACAATGAACGATAAGGAACTTAAACGCTCGGATCGCTTGAAAGCCTCTGAGCTCCTTGCAAAGTCGGCTGGAGCATTCCTGCATATTGGCAAGAGCACGGATGACGAAGATTTTATTTTGGGTGAACACGACGGCGAGGATGTCGTAATCTATATGCCCAATTTGGATAGTGCGGAGAGCTGCCAGCTCCCACCTGAAACGGAGGTCGAGGAATGAACGAGATAAGCAAAGAAGCGCAACGTCTGGACGGATTCGCAAACGTTCTGAACCGTTACGGCACATCGAATGATCCCAGCGAGCAATACCGTTTGGAACCTGAGCCCGCCGTATCAGATGAATTTCTCTCTATGTTTTACGAGGAAAACGGACTTTTTGCAAGGATCATTGACACACCAGCAGAGGAAGCCGTCAGGCGCGGATTTGAGCTTGACGGTATATCTGACCGAAAAATTAAAGATTACTGTCAAGAGGAATACAATTATCTTGATGGGGATGGCGTATTCTCTACGGCTATTCGCTGGGCAAGAATATTCGGCGGTGCGCTCGCCGTGATGCTGATTGACGACGGCGGAGGGCTTGAAGATCCGCTCGTGTGGGAGAATATCCGCTCTATTGACGAAATCCGTCTTTATGACCGTTCGCTGATTCAGCCCGATTATAATAGCGTATTTTCTTACGATGGCAAAGATCCATTTGAGGCAAGAAAGGACCGTTTTGGAATGCCTGAATATTATTCGGTATTCAGTAAATACGGCACGTTTCGAGTACACGAAAGCCGATGCCTGATCTTCCGTAACGGTCAGCTTCCCGAAAAGGCGACAAATATTGCATATCAGTTTTGGGGAATGCCTGAATACGTCAGGATCCGCAGAGGTGTTCAAAATGCCGAGCTCGCGCACGCCTCCGCTCCTAAGCTGCTTGATAGAGCAGTTCAGGCGGTTTTCAAGATGAAGAATCTTGCTGATGCCCTCTCGACCGAAGAGGGGGAGAAAAACGTCCTCGACCGCCTACAAAGCATTGACACAACAAGGGGCTTACTCAATGCCATTGCAATAGATATGGAGGGCGAGGATTATGAATTTAAGCAGATTGAGCTGTCAGGTGCAGGGGATATTATAAAGCAAAGCATATCCTATCTGTCGGCGGTTACGTCAATACCTCGAAAGATATTGATCGGCACAACGATAACGGAAAAGAAAAATACAGATGATACGTCTATGGAGATTTACTATAACTTTGTAGAGCGCATCCAAAGCACGATGATGAAAAGCAATCTCCGTTATTTGCTGGCTATCATCTTTCAGGCTGGGTTATATCAGGGGAAGATCTCCGAGATCCCGCCGCTCGATATAAAATTCCGCTCCCTTTGGTCTATGACTGCATTGGAGGAAGCGCAAAACGATCTGAAACGAGCGCAAACACAACAAAAGAAAGCGGAAGCAGCTAAAACCTATGTAGATATGGGGGCGATTACCCCAGAAGAAGTGCGGCGCAAATTGGCGGATATATATACCTTTGATGCAGAAAACATTTTGAAGAAAAGAAAGCGAGGTCAAAAATGATAGGATTACGATGGGCGAACACCCAACAACTGAAAAAGGATAGAGATGCAGCATTGCAGCTTGTGAAGGCGGACGGGCTCCGTCTTTGCTTTGATATGCAGGAGAGGGATAAAGCGAAAGAAATCTTTTTGCCGATTCTTCAGGTATTCGAGGATGAGCTGTCAAATAGCCCTCTCTCTTTGATTTTCTTATACAAGGAAAGCGAGCAGACCGGTGAATTTGCATACTGTGATGGGCTCTGCTATCCTTTTTGTAACGAAGAAGAAAACAGAGAATTTTCAGCAATTGGCGTCAGCGTAGAGCTTATAAATGGAGATCCTGATTTTCGTGATATGGTAATACTACACGAAATGACGCATCTTTTCTATGGCAAATGCGAACCGGGCTTTTTCGGGCTTATGGATATACTGCTCAGACGGTTCAATGAAGCGACCGGGCGAAGCATCAAAAACGACTATTGCGAAAGGTTGAGCGACACCCTGATAAAAACCGCTCGCGGCGTTCCGGGCGCAACGGAGCTATGACAATGACCTTTGAGAAAATGCAGATAGATCCGTATAACGAGCGCATCCTGAAGCTCTGCCGACGGTACGCAAAATGTTTCGGGACAATGTTAGCCGATAAATGCAGTTTGCTCTTTTGGGGAAACATTGGAACGGGAAAGAGCTGCGCCGCCTTTGCAATAGCAAATCACTTGCTTAAAGACGGATTTACTGTGCAAATTTGCACCCTCTCCGAGTTACTTGAACAGAAGTATCCCGTAGAACCCGCCAAACCTTCAGGAAACGAGGAAACCGCTCCGCTTGACCTTTTTATCATTGACGAAATAAACGGCGTAAACGCGCCTGAAAATACCCTGCACGGCGTTTGCTCGTTTATAGAGGAGCGAAACCGCCTGCGGCTCCCGATGATTTTTATTACCTCGCTGACACTTACAGAGATGCAACGTGCTTCCGATGAGGCGCACCATCGTTTATATAGTGCCATACTGTCAACCGCTTACCCTCTCCAATTTACAGGCAAAAATCGGCACCTTGCCGATCACGTTTTCAAAAATGCGGATAACTGACAATATTTTTTGATATAAACAAAAACGTTTATATTCTCCATTTTATAACTTTGTCCCGTGGAATGTCACGGGGACAAATTGCGGACAGTCCTACGGAAAGTCTGCGGAAAATCCAGCGTAAACACTAACACTAACATTAACACTAACATTAACACTAACAGTAACGTAATAAATACGTGTGTTTGACATCAAAAAAGAGAGGGCTTTTCCCTCTCCGTACGTTATCAAATGCAAAAAAGCATTGACCGCTTGGGAGGCTCAAATTTTGCCTTCTGAGCGGTTTTCTTCCGTTTGCGCCCTTTTGCCTTGAAAGCCACTCTTCCGCCCTTCCTGACAGTTTGGCAAGATGTGCGGCGGTACTGGCGCGTTATGCGCGTATGTTCTCCACAAAAGTGGCTTTTTCAGGTATAATTATTAGGTGATAGTTATTCGTAAATACATAATTATCCCGCAGGGCGAGCTTTGGGAGGTCAGGAGCAAGGAGGCGGCGAGGTGTCCGCGTTGTCGGTCGATTATGTCAGGCTACGACCGCCGATGCAGGAAAGGGATAGACGGGAGCGGTGCGGTCCACGTGTATCAGCTCCACCGGGCAAAATGCCTTCAATGCCGCTCGGTTCATTTATTGCTCCCTGACTTTCTTCAAAAGTACAAGCATTATACCGCTGATGTGATCTCTGCGGCGGTTGAGGATCCGTCGCGGTGTCCTGCGGAAGATTCGACGATCCGACGGTGGCGGAACGCCCGAAAATAACCCACACACTTTGCGTGTATTTTCTCGCGGCTTTGTGGTATGATTTTTCTACAAATCAGCATAGGAGGATAATGCTATGAAAGAAGAAAAGCAAAAAAGCGAACCGAAAAAGAGCAAGAAATCACGCAAAAAGGAAATACCGTACAACACCATAATTATAGGCGCGGCGGCATTGATTGTGATTGTCGCGGTTTTGGTATGCTTTATGTCGGGTATGAAAATGTTGAGCGGTGCGATGTCAGATCTTTCGCAAAACCTATCGGGAAATCAGTCCTCGCTGGGGAACGGCTTGAAGCTCGATGAGAACGCCGAAGACTACAAAGGCGGTTATGAGGTCGAGAGCCAAAGCGGATCTATCGCAATCCCCGGCTTTGATAAGCTACGGCTTAGAGCGGATTCCTACGAGCAAACGCCCGGCTTTTTCAACCCTGAAAGCAATACCTGTTATTTTGTGATACAGATAAAGCTCGCTGACGGTACGGTGATATATGAATCTGGCTTGCTCGCTCCGGGCAAAGCCATCTATTCTATGAAATTATCGCAAACCGTTCCTGAAGGTACATATCCCGCAAGCGTGGTATATTCCTGTTATTCGGTCGCCACAATGGAAGAACAAAACGGAGCAGAGGTCAAAATCACTTTGGAGGTAACAAAATGAAAAGATTTTTAATTGCCTTTTTGGCATTGGCTTTGATGGTGTGTGCTGTCCCGATCAACGCATCAGCGGCGGCAGACTCCGCCAGCTCGGAAGTCAGCTATAGTATTTATTACGGCTACACAGTAAATATTCCCGCATCGGTCGATATGAGTAACGAAAAACCGCTTCAAATAACGGCGACCGATGTTTTTATCGATAGAACACACGTCTTGACGGTTTCACTCGACATCTTCACGGAGATGGACGGTAATGAAAAAATATTGCTGAAAACAGAGGAAGGCTTTGGGTGTAGCTTTGATTTGTTCGTGGAAGATGCGGATGGAGAAAATAAACGACAAGTAACCGCTGAAGATCACGATTATACGCTGGCACAGTTTAGAACCGGAGACACAACCGCGCGTAGTGGTGGAACGCTTACATTAAAGCCTATCTTTGCAGAAGGCACTATGCAGGGTACATATTCGGGAACACTCAAATTTCTCATTGAAGAAATTTATGTAGGAGAAGAATAAAATTTCCCTATGCTGATTTGAAAAGAAAGACGACCGCTCCCTCTCGGAGTGATCGTCTTTTGATGTTTATTACAGATCCAAGCCCTGAATCGCGTTATTATAGAGGAACGTCTTCAAGGGCTCCGCCTCGCCGGTGTTGTAATAATTCAGCAGCGCGACGTTGAATGCCTCCATATGCTGATCGGTGATCGTCAGGATCCCCGCGCCGTTCATAAGCAAAATTTTATTTGCTACCGTCAGGCTGGTTCTCTTGTTACCGTCCCAAAAGAATTGCCCTCTCGCACCCCACGCAAACGCATCCAAAGCCTTTTCCGTTGCGGTGGTATCTTTGGCAAGGATCTCCGCGAGCTCACGCTCTACGTCAGCATACACCGGGAGAGGCGGAAGATAATCCGTTCCCGATATTCCCACGGATCCCGTGCGGAGTTTGCCCCATTCAAGAGCCTCATTCCGCGCGATGAACTCATTGAGCTTGCAGATATACTCAACCGAGAGGGGAACGTCCACGCTGTTCATCAGATATCGCCACGCATCGCGCATATTGAGAATTGCCTGAATGTCATCGAGCTGCACGTTCGGCACGTTCACGCCGTTCAGGATCGTCCGTGTCTGCGGGAACGTAACGGCGCGGTTCTCCATTCGCATACCGCAATATACATTCTCATCCCATTTCTTTTTGGCGAGAAATGCGCTCTGCTGGGGCGTCAGCTTGTATTTGTCTTGATACGTCATTCTGCATCCCTCCTTGAACAGTACGGGCAATCTATAACGGTATAGCCTACCGCCTTATATGCCTTTTCTTCTGCCATATCATAATTGACGTGATATGCTTTTTCCATTTCAATGTCAACCAAGCGCTCAAACCGCTCCACGTCTTTGGGCTGTTTGTATTTTCCCGTGTCTTTACAATATCTGCATTTCATTATATCTCGCTCCCTCTATCTCTCTGGATGGTTTCCTCTATTGCTCTGTTAATAAAAGCGTTGACGCTTTCGCCTCTCTTTTCGGCGTGCTCCTGAATGAGCTGCCTTTTTCCTTTAGCGGTTCTCACCTTAATATCGTCATAGTTGTTTTTGACGTATTTTGCGACCGCTCTCTGATTTGCCTTTGGTACTGCCATTGTATTCCCTCCTCATAACCAATCGGTAATTTTAATTACTGAATATATTATAGCACAAATTCATAATGGGTACAATATACACATTGCACAAAATTTATGCAAAATATTCGTGCAATATTGTACCCAATATTTGTGAAAAAGCTATTGACATATTGTACCCAATATGATATAATATAGACACAGGGAAAGGGAAGGCGGACGGAAGTACCGAGAGGGAAAACAAGAACGCAACGTAAAAGCCGGAACGGATAAGGGAGAGTGAGATTCGCAGAGCGATAGATGCTTAACGCCACCGGCTCCTTTCAAAAAAGAAAAAACGGAGGATATAAAAATGAGTATGAACGAAATCGAGAGAAAGATCCGCGAACTGAGAGAGCTTCAAGCCCTCATCGAAGAGGCAGAACAGGAAGCCGAAACCATCCGAGATGCCATCAAGGAGCATATGGGCGAGAGCGAAGAGCTCCGCGCCGGTGAATACAAAGTAACGTGGAAAGCCGTTACCTCGACCAGACTTGACACGGCGGCATTAAAGAAGGCTCTTCCCGAAGTTGCGGAACGCTTCACAAAGGCAACCATAACCCGCCGCTTCTGCGTAGCGTAAACGGCGAAGCCCTTGTGGATGAAACACTCTGCAAGGGCAACCTACTCAATTTTTATCACATATAAACGGAGGAACATACAATGATCGGATTTGAAAACATTACCACGAGGATCGAGCAGATCAACAGCCTCGCGTATGCGCTCGAAGGTGCAATGATCGAGGCGGCGGGACACGGAGAGGGCTACCGCGAAACAAAGCAGATGCAGAATCTGTTCTATCTCCTTCAGGGTGAGCTGGTACAGCTCGCAAAGGATGCCGACGAGCTGAACGGACACATTGCCGTGTGCAATGCGGTGTATGCCGTGAACCACGTGGACGAACTGAAAGCGGAGCTCGCGCAATTAAAGCAAAACGCATAAACCGAGAGGGCAGGCTGCAAGGCTTGCCCTTCTCCTTTGGGTAAGGAGCGAAGCATAGCACAGAATCCGCCAAAACCGCCGAGAGCGCGGGACAGGCACAAAGGCGCGGAAATGAACGTGCGGGTGTTCCTCCCTCTCAGAGCGGTTTATTTGCCACTCTGGTGGAGTGGTTCTTCCGGGAATATCTCTAAAGGGAAAACAGCAAAATTTTCCCTTTAATTTTCCCTTTACACGATTATTTTCGATTTGTTCAAATTGTGTTAGGTTGCACAAAGCCCCGTAAAATAAGGCTTTTTTCTTTACTCCGTTTATCTCTGTTTATCTCAATTTATTTGCTTACAATAATTCAAATCTCTCCATCTCCGCCAAAGCAAAAAGCCTTGAAATCTAAGGATTTCAGGGCTTTTTTCGTGCTTTGAAATTGGTGTATTCCCTTTAGTTTTCCCTTTACAGAATTTTTTCGGGGATTTTTACGCCTTTATCTTCTCTATGAACCGCTCCATTCGCGCCGCGCTCTCTTGCTTCATCTTCTCCGATACGTG
>JAFVTO010000167.1 GCA_017503165.1 Clostridia bacterium
AGTACGCAAGAGAAGCCAGAGAGGAAGCATAGCCTGCGTCCTCGTTCTCTGCAGACGCCCTGATTCCGACGGAATCCACCAATGTTACAACAGGAATACCGTAAGAGCCGCAGAGGTTGACAAATCCGGATGCCTTATCTGCCGCCGAGGGAGTGATTGCACCGCTGTCAATGCCGCAATCGTTTGCAACAATACCGCAGGAATTACCGCCTATGAAAGCAAATCCGCAGATCATCTCCGGAGCATAGTCCTTGCATACCTCCATGAATCTTCCGCTGTCAGCAACAGCGGCTATGACCGCTCTGGTATCTGTTCCGAGCACTCCCTCAAGCTCGGGAGTAAGACGGTTCAGATCGTCCGTCGACTCGTCATACGCCTCGTCATCAGCGTTCTGAGGCAGATAGGAAAGCAACTCCTTGGTCTTTAAAACAAGCTCATCGGTATTCTCACACAGAATATCCACAGAGCCGTTCCTTGCAGCTCCGGCAATTCCGGAAGCCTTATTTCCAAGAAGGAACGGAGAGGAAACGTACATAGCGGAGTCCTGCTTTGCGACAACAAAATCAAACATTCCCGCAAAAGCCGCCGCATTACCCGCGCAGACTCCGTTTACGACCGCGATCTGAGGAATGTATCCCGATGCCTCAGCCGCCTTCTTCATAACCTTAGAATATGCAGCGACTGCCGCGACACCCTCTTCGATCTTAGCTCCGCTTGAATCAAAGACACCGATAACAGGAGCGCCCGACTTACTTGCCTGCTCATAAAGAGCGCAGATCTTTCTGGCGTGCACCTCACCGAAAGCGCCCTTCATTCTGGATGCGTCCTGAACGAAAGCAAAGGTAAGTCTTCCGCCTATAGCTCCGTATCCGGTAATAACACCCTCAAACTCGCAACCTGCACCGTTATCTGCCGAAGTGGTTGCGCGTCTGACATACGAGCCGATCTCAGCGAAGGTACCGTTGTCAAACAGTCCGCTGATGATCTCCCTTGCGCCGCTGTCTGCGTTCAACAGATTGCGAAGCTCGGCAACGGACTTCTTCTTGAGATTTTCCATTTGTACTCCTCCGTTTTATGAATATTTTTTTACTGACCAAAATAAACGGGATAATTTTACCTCGGAAGGCGCTGCTTTTCTCGTCAAAAAATGTCAAAGTTCACCTTTTTTACGCCAACAAAAACGCCCTTCCGCGCGCTAAACACCATTTTATCCCATTTTAATTTAGTATAGTTCATCCGCGGGATTTTAGCAAGCATTTCCCTGTTTATATATTGTAAACAATCTATGAAATCAGTATTCACCCTGCTGCAAATATTTCCGCTAATACCGTACTGTTATTCTACAATACAGGCTGAGCTTCCTCTGAACACCCTCACCGAGCACCACCGGTCAGCAACTCATTTACAAAAAAGCGGAAGTAAGGAAAAACAAAGCAGATTGCATTCTCGATAGTATGCAGAAATGGCGCTCTCATCCCCGCCGACACACAAAGGTACGACGGATGGTGAGAGCGCCACTATCACCCACTGTTCGCAAAAAGAAACATCTTAAGGATCAAAAAAACGTTGACAATTAAACCTCAGCAATGCATCAAATCATTTCATAAGACTAAGCTCGAACGCGCTATTCGGCGTCAGCACAAGGGAAAGCGATCTTGTAAAGTCCCCCTTCGCTCCCAAAGTATCTCCGTTATAAAGCCTTCCGTATACGAGCGTTCCGTAAAGCGCCGCAAGACGGTTTTTTGTCCCATTACCGACAAGGCAGTCAAAAAGCGAACCGATCTCACAGTGATACTCGCACCCCCTGTTAAGCTCGGTTTCCCAGGCAAGAATTGCGTCTCGCATTATTTTTTGCGCACGCATCTCTTCTCCGCCAAGACGAACCGACATAGCTGACCAGTAAACGAATTCACCGCCCATGTTCTTGATGTTGCATTTGAGACAGTCCCTTTTTGATATGAGAATTAAGATGAACACCCGGAAGTCTATCGCTCAAACGACAGATTGTTTCGGGAATATACCTTCTTGAAAACCGCAATTACGCCTTTCCAACCGAGCCGAAAAGTCTCATCTTTCTGATGACCTCCGCTTTGATCCCCTCCACCTTGCGGTTTCTCGCATCAAGATAGGAAAGTCCATCGGAAAAAGCAGCCTTTAATGCATTATCCCCGGCAATACAAAGATCGGTAAAAATATTGACCTTGGCAATACCGCCCGCGATAGCATTCCTAAAATCGTCATCAGACAACCCCGAGCCTCCGTGAAGCACCAATGGGGTATCTATCGCGCCGCTTATCTGAGCCAATCTCGCAAAATCCAGCTTTGGCTTGGTCTTGTATGCGCCGTGCGCGGTTCCTATGGCAATCGCGAGAGCATCAACACCGGTATCGTAAAGATACTGCTGTGCTTCCGCAAGAGTAGTATATCTGTCGCTTACCTCGCCGTCTCCCGTTTCCGCCTGTCCCACGTGTCCTATCTCACCCTCTACCGTAGCGCCGAATGCATGGGCAATTTTCACGATTTCCCGAGTTTTCGCCGCGTTTTCAGCATATTCGCCTATAGAGCCGTCGAACATCACGCTGGAGAAGCCCAGCTTCAACGCCTCCATGCAACGTGCAAAAGTAAGCCCATGGTCATAGTGTACCACAACCGGTACGGACGCCCTCTTTGCCGCCTCGATAACAGACGGAGCTATCAATGAAAGCTCCCCATAAGGCAAAAGCACCTCTCCCGTACCGATAATAACAGGAGAACAGCATTCCTCCGCCGCCTCTATAACAGCTTGAAGCATATCGCTATCCGTGGTATTGAATAAACCTACTCCGTATTTTTCAACCTGCGCCCTTTTCAGAACAGCATTTAGATTCACTAACATTTAGAATCCCCTCTCGTTGTTCCGTTATTCTCAGTCCTCGATAATGGGCATTCGCACTACTCGCTCATCGGTGAACTCGTCGGTTTCGTCTGTGCTGTGAGTGGAAAACTCGGAAATTACCGCGCCATCCGCTCCTCCCTGGAACCAATGCTTGGTGCCGGGATAAATGGTATATTGCTCACCTGGCTCAAGCACTATCTCGTGGAACACCGTCACGGGTGTAAGCGGAATTGTCGCACGGATATCCTCGCTTTTCCCTTCTCCGTCAACGTAAAGGTACACCTTTCCGTAGCGACAGCGGAAGGTTTCCTCCTTGCCTTCAAGACCGTTGGTTGGAACGTGCCAATGCTCCGGGCAGGACTGACCGGGGAAAAGCACCATCTCCTTTGCGCAGACTCTGTCTGTATTTATGTAGGTCAGCAATTGAAGTCCGACGTTATCCACAACGCCTAATCCAAACTCCGCTACCTCCACGTTATCCTTTTCCTGTTGGGAAAGGACAATATGAGCCTTCTCATAGTATTCAATGGCACGCGCCCTGCATCTTTCATAATCCGCTCTCTTCATAGATTCTCTATCCTCCCTTTTGGGTATTTTTCAACAGTTATAATGTCCGCTTCGGCATGGAAGCGCAAAGCTCGTATATATCATCTCTGCTTCTCATGCCACTGACCGAATCAGCTGCGGTAAGATTGAATGCCGCCGCCCCGGAAGCGAACTCAAGTGTCCTCTCCGCCTCAAAGCCCTTATAGAAGCCGTAAAGGCAGCCTGCGCAAAAGGCATCACCCGCACCGACAGTTCCCTTAATGAAGCCATCGGGAAGCTCCAGTGAGGGCACGCAATAAAAACGCCTATCCACGGTCATTGCAAAGCCTGCCTCCGGACAGTGAAGCACGACGGTATCTCGCACGCCGGAATCAATAAACATTTCCAATGTGCGGCGCATATTGTTTACGTTTATCCTTCCGTCAGGATCTCTCGGCGTAAGTCCGGAAACCGCGCAACCCTCGATCTCGTTCATCACCGCGTAATCGCAATACTTAAGCGCCGGTAGCACCTTTTCACGGAAACGCCCTTCAGAATCGCTTACTACGTCGATGGACGTCTTTATTCCCTTGCCCTGAACGTCATTTAGAAAACGCGCCATCGCCGTTCCGTATTCAGCATCCTGACGGTCAAATTCCGGAAGCAGAAGAATATATCCTATATGCAGAATATCGCAACTAAGCTCCCTTATATCTATGTCATTGGGAGAAAAAAATCGGTTCGTGCCTTGGTAATGGAAAAATGTTCGCTCTCCTGTCTTTTCCACTGTCATAACGTCACTGAAGCCGGTCTGTACGTCCTTGGATAGCACAAGCTTACTTGTATCTACGCCGTTTTTCTGCAATTCAAGCAAAACATAGCTTCCGCCCTCATCATCCCCCACACGACCGTAAGCTTGCAAAGGCAGCGATCGGTCAATTTTTGCCAGATTTATTGCTACGTTGGGGACACAACCTCCAACCGCCCTGGAAATAGAGGAAACGTTTGAAAGCATTCCTTTTTCGGGGTATGATGACACCATTTTCACAATATCAGTAAGCAGATTCCCGCAAACAGCAATACCTCTTCCGCAATCCGTCATAAGAAAATCAATAGTAACGTTGAAAAGCTGCGCCAGCATCGGAAACTGAGCGGTATCGGGCAATCCGTTACCGGTTTCCCATTTGCTGACGGTTTTTTCGCTCACTCTCAGCTTTTCTGCCAGATTATGCTGAGTCCATCCTTTATCCCTACGCAAGGAAGCAATGATACGGCCTATTTTTTTAGGATCCATTCCCTACTCTCCTTTTACTGTACCGACTGATTTGGTTCTACAACCAATTATACTATGCTAAAAGAAAAAAGTCAACCTATCTTTAATACCACGCACAGTGGTTTTTCCGGTGAGACGTTAAAAAAAATCTACGTTAAAGAGATTTTCTTTCCCCAAAAGACAAAAAGCACTTACGGAAATCGCAAAATTTCAATAAGTGCTCTCGCATTGCTCATTTCGTTTAACTCAGTCTTATAAGACGTTGCTTTCGGTAAAAGTAATGCATCCGGAAAAAGCTCCTGCCTGCACCCTTCATGTCGGAAAATAGCTGAATGCCGACGCATCACTGCGAAAGCTCATTTAAAACCTCGGTATAGCTTTGGATAACGTATTCCACCTGCTCATCCGTAAGGCAGGTGTGCAGGGGCAAGGTTACCTCGCATGCTAACATTCGGTACGCAATAGGATAATCCTTTATATCGAAGCCCAGGCGTTTATAAGCGGTATGCATGGGAAGTGGCTTATAGTGAACGTTGCAAGCCACTCCTCGCTCTGCCATTTGCATTATGACCTCGTTTCTCTGCTCCGGAGTTATCCATGGGATCCTCGTAAGATATAGATGCCCCGACGAGGAATATTCGTCTGTATAATGA
>JAFVTO010000168.1 GCA_017503165.1 Clostridia bacterium
TTCTGTTCGTCAGGCTACGATTTCGCTATCCCTTCTTCTCGCCTACACCTCACGATGCAAACCTTGGGAGTCGCTTTCGGGTTGGTCGGTAACTACCTCCCAGCGGACTTTCACCGCAGAGCATTGATATGCCCGTCATACCCAAAAAAGCCGATACGGACAGTATCCATATCGGCTTTTTTCTCTTTTTCGGAGCTTTAAACAGCTCAGATGATCTCCTTGAGCTTCGCGCTCTTTCCAACTCTGCCGCGAATGTAGTAGAGCTTTGCGCGTCTGACCTTACCGTGTCTGATAACGTCAACCTTTGCAACGTTAGGAGAATGTACGGGGAAGATCTTCTCAACACCTACGCCGTAAGCGATCTTTCTTACGGTGAAGGTCTCAGAGATTCCGCCGCCCTTCTTTGCGATAACGGTTCCCTCAAAGATCTGAATTCTCTCGTTGGTTCCGTCCTTGATTCTGCAGTGAACCCTTACGGTGTCACCAATGCTGATAGGAGTGGTCTGCTCCTTCAACTGCTCATTTGTAAAAGCCTTAAGCATATCCATGTTGGCTTCCTCCTTGTATTCTCGGATGTTCATGCAGAGCCTCGCAGCGGACCATCCTGTATTCGTAACAGAGCAATTATAACACAACGGTTTTCTGAAATCAAGTGTTTCATAAAAAGTTTACAATTGTTTTTCGCGTTCTCTCATCGCAACCCAACTGCACCGGAGTTTATCACTACCTCTGCATCTCTGGCTCAGCATTCCGCCTCATTTTCCTCTCCCTGAAAGGCGCAACTCCCACGCAGACATAAGGCGAAGATAAATATTTACACAAATATTTCAATATACCCCACGAATTTTTATAATTTTATCTGTATAATGAATTATTATTTCGTGTCAGCATCATCTCCGGTGCCGCATCGGCGCTCGGACAGAGGCAAACAAAAGCAACACTCTCATACAGAAACAACAATGCTTAGCGACAGACAGGACGGTAAATCACAGTACGAAACGGTACACAACAGTATATAACGGTACACAACGAAAGGAAAAACGAAAATGAAATATCTTGTGCTTCTCTGCGACGGTGCCGCAGATTACCCATTGGAGGAATACGGCGAAAAGACCCCCCTCGCCTTAGCCCATAAGCCTGTAACGGACATGCTGGCTTCAAGATCCATAGCAGGAACGGTATCCAACGTTCCGAAGGGAATGGTTCCGGAGTCCGACACAGCCAACCTTGCGGTAATGTCCTACAACCCCAAGGAATATTCAAAAGGCCGCTCTCCGCTTGAGGCAATGTCTCTTGGCATTGATATGCAGCCCGACGAGACCGCGTACAGATGCAACGTGGTCACCCTGGACGTTCCCGAGGACAACCCAGATGCGGAATACGAGGACCTTATAATGGTAGACCACGGCGCGGACGAGATCCCCACAGAGGAATCCGACCTGCTTATAAAGGCGTTGCAGGCAGAGCTGGGCAACGAATTCTGCCATTACTATACCGGTGTCAGCTACCGCCATTGCCTGATCTGGAGGGATGCTCCCGAATTCAAGGACTTCATGCGTCCCCACGATATTCTCGGTCAGGGTATAAAGAAATATCTCCCCGGGGAGCCCTTCCTCTCAATTCAGAAGAGGAGCTACGAGATACTGAAAAACCACCCCGTTAACCTTGACCGCATCCGTCGCGGTCTGCGCCCCGCCAACTCCGCTTGGTTCTGGTCTCCCGGAAAGAAGCCTGCGCTCCCCTCGTTTGAGGAAAAATGGGGCTTAAAGGCTTCCGTTATCTCCGCCGTAGACCTTATCAAGGGAATTGCCATCTGCGCAAAAATGACCTCTGTCAACGTAGAGGGCGCCACGGGAAATATACACACCAACTTTGCGGGCAAGGGAGAAGCGGCGATAAACGAATTCAAGCGCGGTCAGGATTTCGTTTACATCCATGTTGAGGCGCCGGACGAATGCGGTCACAGAGCCGAGCCGGACAACAAGATACTCTCCATTGAAAAAATAGATGCCGAGATACTTAAGCCCGTATACGAGTACCTTCTTTCCACAGGCGAGGATTTCCGCATTCTTATCCTTCCCGACCACCCCACTCCCATCTGGTGTCGCACCCACACCATGGAGCCCGTACCCTTCATTCTGTACGATTCAAGACAGGACAACGCCGGAATCAAGCGTTTTGATGAGGAATCCGCAGAGAGCACCGGGCTTTATGTTCCCAAGGGCGAGCTGCTCATGGATCTGATGCTGAAATAATTTCAGCGCATACGTCAGATAAAACAAAAGGAAAGGAGATTCTATCGGTGACGGATATGCAACACCCCGAGGAGGTCAATGACCTGCCTCAGAACAACCCATCTCCTCTGCGCTCGGTTTTTGAATGGGTAGAGATGTTCGCCGTCTATTTTTCCGTCGGCGTGCTCCTGTTCATTATGTTCATAAGACACTGTCCCGTGGTGGGAGACTCCATGATGCACACGTTGAACAACGGAGACCTCATGATAATCACCACCTTCGGCTACACGCCGGAAAACGGCGATGTCATAGTATGCCAATCAGCCGAATACGGGCTGGATAAGCCACTGGTAAAGCGAGTTATAGCAACCGGCGGACAGACGGTCTGTATAGACTATGAGGACTGGAAGGTCACGGTAGACGGCGTTCCTCTCGAGGAGGACTATGTATGGCTCCGGGAGGGCGTTGATATGCTGCGTTCAGACTACCTTGACACAGAATTCACCGTTCCGGAGGGATATCTTTTCGTAATGGGAGACAACAGAAACGACTCAAAGGACAGCCGTTCAAGCGAGATCGGCTTTATCGACACCCGTTACGTTGTGGGAAAGCTGAGCATAAGGCTCCTTCCCTTTGAGGAATTCAGAATATTCGACTGATCTCCGATCGGTCGGGAAAGGCGCGAAAATCATGCCGTCAGAAATAATACAGTGGTTTCCGGGCCACATGGCAAAGACCAAGCGACTGATAAAAGAAAGTCTGCCGCTTGTAGACATAGTAATAGAGATACTTGACGCCCGTATTCCCTTATCGTCACACAATCCGGATATAGAAAAATTATCCGAGGGAAAGCCCCGTCTTATTCTTCTTAACAAGGCATCCCTTGCCTCTCCTGACGCCAATTCAAAATGGGAGAGATACTACCGCGACCTGGGAGTGCGCTGTATCCTCACAGATTGCAACGCGGGGACCGGGCTTTCATCCATCATGCCGACGGTCAGAAGCATTCTTTCAGAGAAGCTGGAGCGATATTCGGCAAAGGGCATGTCAAACCGCAATCTGAAAGCTATGGTGGTTGGGATCCCTAATTCGGGAAAATCCACCTTCATCAACCGTATCGCCGGTGGCAGTAAGGCAAAGGCGGAGAACCGCCCGGGAGTAACACGCACTCAGCAGTGGATACGCACCTCTGTCGGACTTGACCTTCTGGATACGCCCGGTGTGCTCTGGCCAAAATTCGAGGACGAGACGGTAGGCGAGAACCTTGCCGCCACAGGCGCGATCAAGGACAGCGTACTGGATTCGGAGCGAATAGCCTGCATAATCTGCAATCGGCTTCGCTCTGTAGCCAAGGCAGAGCTTGCGGCTCGTTACAAGCTGACCGAGGCGCAGATAGATGCTTGCGATACAGACTACGACCTTCTGACGCTTATCGGAAGAAAGCGAGGCTTCCTTATCTCGGGCGGCGAGATAGACACGGAGCGCGCCGCCGCTATCGTCACCGACGAATTCCGCTCGGCTAAGATAGGACGGATAACCTTAGAGCTCCCCTCCGACGCCGTAGCTGAGGGCGTCTGACCAAAAAGCTCCGATAAAAAACACCGAAAGGCAGCTGACCGATATGGCAAGAATACCGAAAAAGCCCCTTGAATGGGTGCTTGAAGAGCAATACTACGAGCAAGGCTTCACCGTGATCTGCGGAACCGACGAAGCGGGGCGCGGTCCTCTTGTCGGGCCGGTTACGGCGGCGGCATGCATTCTGCCAAGGGGATTGATAATCGCAGAGCTAAACGATTCAAAGCAGATCTCGGAAAAAAAGCGGGAACGGCTTTACGAAATAATCGTTGAAAACGCCGTTTCCTGGGCGGTAGAGGCGGTAGAGCCGGAGATCATAGACCAAATCAACATCCTGAATGCATCACAGCTGGCAATGCGCCGAGCGGTTGCCCGTCTTACTCCTGTGCCTGACCTGGTGCTTGTGGACGGAAACGTGGCGCGCGATTTCCCCATAAAGGCTGTTCCGATAATCAAGGGCGACGGTATTTCGCCTAATATTGCCGCGGCATCCATTCTTGCCAAGGTCAGCCGTGACCGTCTTTGCATCCAGCTTGACGCCCAATACCCGGAATACGGTATAGCGGGACACAAGGGCTACCCCACCAAGGAGCACATGGATGCCGTCAGAAAATACGGTCCCTGCCCTGCTCACAGAAAAAGCTTTCTCGGCTTTCTGAACAAGGAATAAGGCGGAAAACAGTCATGCGACAGCCGAATAAAAAAAGGCACGCTCAGGATACAGAATATAATATAGAAGACTATCTACCGCTACCAATGGAGGATGAGAACGGCTCGTCCGATGAAGAAAGCCGGTCGGAAAGCGCGGAAGGGAGCAGGACGGAAAAAAACAAAAAAACGCCCTCCAAGCGCTCGGTTGGCGCCAAGGGCGAGAGTGCGGCGGCGCGTTACCTCAGAAAGCAGGGGTATCGTATTATAGGCAAAAACTTCCGCGCCGCACACGGAGAGATAGACATAATCGCATACGACCGAAGGGCGAAGCGAACAGTGTTTGTGGAGGTCAAGAGCCGAAAGGACTCACCTGAGCTTATCGCCAGATACGGAAGGGCGGCAGACGCGGTAAACTACCGAAAGCGTTCCAGATTCATCTCCGCCATGCTGGTCTATCAAAAGCAGCATCCCGAGTCAGTCAACAGCAGAATAGATATAGTAGAGGTATATTTCCCCTTAAAGCCAAGGCTTTTTTCAAGGCCGAGGATAGTGCATCTCCGCGCAGCCTTCGGAATGGAGGCATACGCGCCGGGAGCACTGAGGAAAAGAAGATAACCTTGCCGCGGCGCGCGTGATCATACCAAGCAGCTTAGAGTTGCCGACCGACAAGCTACAGAAGCGATAGTACAGAAATATACCGGTGAAATAGATCCACCGCGAGTCAAAACAGCATTTCCAAGAAAGGACTGTAAAAACATGAATTACATCAGCACCAGAGGAAACGGCGGAAGAGTTACCGCCGCAGGAGCCATCAAGCAGGGACTTGCAAAGGACGGAGGACTTTTCATGCCCGAATCCATTCCCTCCCTTGCCCCAAATGAGCTCAGGGAGCTTTCTTTGCTCAGCTACCCCAAAAGAGCCGCAAGGATACTTTCCAAATTTCTTACCGATTACACCTATGAGGAGTTGCTTGCCGACTGCTCAGAGGCATACGGCGAGTCCCGCTTTCCGGGGGGAGCCGCGCCTATCACCGCCGTTGGAGGCGCACTGCGTATTCTGGAACTTTGGCACGGACCCACCGCGGCGTTCAAGGACATGGCGTTGCAGATCATGCCCCGTCTTTTCGTCCGCGCGCTCCGCAAGACCGATGAAAAACGCACCGCTCTCATTCTGGTCGCAACCTCAGGAGACACCGGCAAAGCGGCGCTTGAGGGATATAAGGACGTAGACGGAGTAAGGATGGCTGTATTTTATCCCGTGGACGGAGTAAGCCGCGTTCAGAAGCTGCAGATGGCGACTCAGGAGGGAAACAACGTTGACGTTTTTGCAGTCCGCGGCAACTTCGACGATGCCCAGAACGGCGTAAAGAAGATTTTCTCCGATCCCGAGGCGGCAAGGCTTTTGGACGAAAAGGGATACTTCTTCTCCTCAGCCAACTCCATCAACTGGGGCAGACTGGTTCCCCAGATAGTATATTACGTTTCCGCATACTGCGATCTGCTTTCTGATGGCGATATTGATGATGGCGAAAAAGTAGACATCTGTGTTCCCACGGGAAATTTCGGTAACATATTCGCCGCTTACATAGCAAAGCAGATGGGCTTGCCCGTAGGAAAGCTCGTATGTGCATCCAACGCAAACAACGTGCTCACAGATTTTCTGCGCACCGGAACCTATGACCGTAACCGTCTGTTCCATACCACCATGTCCCCATCAATGGACATTCTCATATCATCCAATCTTGAGCGCCTTCTCTATCTGGTATGCGGAAGTGAGGAGACCGCCAAATACATGAATGAGCTTGCAAAAACCGGAAAATACACCGTAAGCGACCAAGTGAGAGAACGGATCGCCGCCGACTTCTGCGGCTACTGCTGCGATGAAAGCAACACCGCCGCCACGATAAAAGAAATATACGAAGGGTTTAATTACCTCAGCGACACCCATTCTGCCGTTGCAATCAACTGCGCCGAGGCATACCTTGCAGACTGCTCCGATACCGCCGCCCGCCGCATAATAGTTGCATCCACGGCAAGCCCCTACAAGTTCGCATCCTCCGTCTATACCGCTCTGACCGCAAAGGAAGCGCCGGAGGGAACCGAGGCTCTGTACGCTCTCACCGAGCTCACCTCAGTGGAGATCACTCCACCCCTTGCAGGGCTTGACAAAAGGACTGTACGCTTCACCCGCGTAATAGACAAAGAGGAAATGTTGGGGGTAGTAGGCGAGATCACCGACTGATCGCGCCCTCAGTATCCCATCCCACACGCGCCGTCAGACAATCGCGCCGTCAGACAATCGCGCCGTCAGACAATCGCGCCGTCAGACAATCGCGCCGTCAGACAATCGCGCTGTTAGACAATCGCGCTGTTAGACAATCGCGCTGTTAGACAATCGCGCTGTTAGACAATCGCGCTGTTAGACAATCGCGCTGTTAGACAATCGCGCTGTTAGACAATCGCGCCGTTAGACAGTCGCGCCGTTAGACGCTTCCCTTTTTCTGAAGGTAGCGCAAACGGTATCGGTGCAGGAATTGGCGTAAATGGGGCCAACCGAGATCTGCTTTGCGCGACATTCGCCGTCACCGTTATTATACTCGCAATTCACTGCGTCGCATATAACGCCCTTTATTGGCTTTTTGCTCTTATCATCCTTATTCATATCAGTAGCTTCCTTTCGTTTTTTGCATTTAGTATTTACGAAAAAAAGCAACGCTATTCTTCAAAAATCCAGGAAAGCGAGGTGACCGAATGGCAATATATGCTCTGTCCGATACACATCTGTCCACACTTACCGACAAGCCTATGAATATATTCGGAAACCGCTGGACGGATTGGAATAAAAAGATAGTTTTGCAGTGGCTATCCACGGTCACCGACAAAGATACCGTGGTCATTCCCGGAGATATTTCATGGGGCATCAGCCTTGATGACGCCCGCGAGGATCTGAAGCTGATAAACGCGCTACCCGGCAAAAAGATCATCAGCCACGGAAACCACGACTACTGGTGGAGCACCGTTTCAAAAATGAATAGCTTCATGGAAGAGCAGGATATACGCACGGTAGAGCTGCTATACAACAATGCCATAGCCGTCGAGGACAGGGTGATCTGCGGCACGCGCGGCTGGTACACCGACGAAAAGACCGCCCAGGGAGCTAAGATCAAAGCCGATTACTCCAAAATAGTAAACCGTGAGTGTATCAGACTGGAATTAAGTCTGAAGGAAGCCGAGGAGCTGATAAAAGCATCTCCCGTTCCCCTTACTCCCGTAGCGTTTTTCCATTTTCCCCCGGTATTTGCGCAGTACGTCTGCCGTCCGCTGGTGGATATTCTCCACGCCCACGGTATAACGGAATGCTATTTCGGTCATATACACGGTCAGTACGACATTCCCCCCAGCCATGAATTTGAGGGAATAACCTTCACAATAATCTCGTCTGACTATCTTAATTTTAAGCCCAAGAAGATCAACTGAATTACAAAAGAGCCACAGGTAATAAAACAAGGCTCTGTCACCGATGATGACTGACATTCTCGGTGACAAAGCCTAAAAGAGTCGGTACGAAGTCGTATCGGCTCTTTTTTGCGGCGGATCAGACATTCCGAAAAAGACTTGCAGGAAACAGGACAAAGAGCATAGGCTTCGGCATAGAGCTAACCTATTCTTGTTCTTGCGAGATCCGCTGATCTGCCGCGTTATTCCCTTATTACCCATAAAAAGCAGAGAATAGCCCGTGTGCCGCAAGGCACAGAACAATTCCCATTGCGGTGGGAAGAAGGGCGGCGGCGAGAGTGTATTTCCATGATCCGGTCTCTTTTCTCACCGTCAGCAACGTAGTGGAGCAGGGGAAATGACAGATACAGAAAAGCACTGTGCAAACAGCGGTCTCCGTTGTCCACCCGTTGGCGGTAAGCAGGTCAAGCAATGCGGCATTTGACAGGTCTGAAACGGTGGAAGCCCCGGAATACGCCATTATCGCTATCGGCAAAACTATTTCGTTGGCGGGAAAGCCGAGGATAAATGCCAGCAATATCACTCCGTCCATTCCCAGAGGTCGCGCAACAGGCTCCAACCAACCGCTTATTGCTTTGAGCAGAGTAACGTCGCCCAAGGTGAGATTGGAGCACAACCAGATAACAAGGCCAGCAGGCGCGGCGACCATCACCGCGCGCCCCAGTACAAACACCGTTCTGTCAAGAAGCGAGCGCACTATTACTTTCCCGACCTGTGGCGCACGGTAAGGCGGAAGCTCCAGGGTAAATGCCGAGGGCATTCCTTTGAGAAGAGTTACGGAAAGCAGCTTTGATGCGGCAAATGTCAGCAAAACGCAAAAGGCGAGCAACAAGGTAAGCCCCGCGGCGGATAGAAAGCCGGACGGCAAGCCTAAGGGGGCGCAAAACAAGGTCATCAGTATAATAACGGTGGGAAACCGACCGTTACATGGCATAAGACAGTTGGTAAGAATTGCGATACGCCGCTCTCTGGGCGAGTCGATTATTCTGCATCCCGATACCCCTACCGCGTTACAGCCCAAGCCCATGCACATAGTGAGCGCCTGCTTGCCGCAGGAGCCGCATTTTCGCAGGCAGGGGTCCAGATTGAATGCCGCTCGGGGGAGATATCCGAAGTCCTCAAGCAAGGTAAACAGCGGAAAAAATATTGCCATTGGCGGTAGCATCACCGATACCACCCATGCGAGGATGCGGTAGATCCCCAAAATAAGCGGATCCCGTAGCCAGGGCGGCATACCTATGCGTATTGCCGCGGAATACATTATTTCTTCGAGTCCGAAAAGCCCGGAGCGAAGCAGCTCGGATGGATAATTTGCGCCACGCACCGTAATCCACAGTATAAACGCGAGCAGTAGAAGCATGATCGGAATACCCGGAAAAGCGCCCATGAGAGCGCGATCCATCCGTCTCCCCTTTTTCTCCGCTTTATTTCTGTCGGTTACCGAGGTACAGCTCTCCGCTATCTCGGAGGCGCGGATTATAAGCTTGCCCTGGTGACGCTCCGAATGAAGCGGCGGCTTCCTTGATCCCGCTCCCGCCTCTGAGTCACACACGGAGCGCAGGGTATCCTTCAGCCCATCAAGCCCCTTTTTACTTCGCGCCGCAACGCCAACGCAAGGTACTCCGGTCAGCTCGGAGAGCTTTTTTATATCAACGGCGATCCCCTTTCGCGCGGCTTCATCCATTAAATTTACGCAGATTACAGTCCTTGGGTGAAGCTCCGCTACCTGGAGCGCCAGTATCAGCGTGCGTTCAAGACAAGTAGCGTCGCACACGGTAATTACCGCGTCCACAGCCTCCCCGCTCAAAGCATCTCTTGCCACGCGCTCCTCTCCCGAGCCTCCGTAAAGAGAATAACAGCCCGGAAGGTCAAAAAGCTCATAACCCACACCGTCGAAGCGAAAAGTCCCCCTTGCGGTATCCACCGTTTTCCCCGACCAGTTTCCCGTATGCTGATGCATACCGGTGAGAGCGTTAAAGACGGTGCTCTTGCCGACGTTGGGGTTTCCGGCAAGCATTACGCGGTAGGATTTTCCTCCCGTAAAATCAAGGCTCATTGTCTGCCCTTCCTGAAAAATGCTCCGATACGGCAATTCGCTTCGCCGTTTCTCTTCTGAAGGCTATCTGCGCGCCACGTATCATATAGGAGGAAATAGCTCCTCCCCAATTCGTTCTGCGAAGGCTGATGTCTGTTCCCGGAATAAGCCCCAACTCCCGAAGCCGTCGCGTCATGGCAGGCTCGGTGCGTATCTCGGTCACGGTATATAATTTGTCGGGCTCTGCCCGATCCAGAGTAATTGTTGATAACTGCATATAGATCACCATGCCGCCAATGGCGGCTCAAATAAAAACATAAATAATCACGGAGCGAGCATCCTGAATGCCAAGGCTTTCGGTTGCCGCAGCCCCGTCGAGGCTTTTATTCTTCAGTATATAATATGCTCCAATCACTCTGATTGCCAAGGATTCTTGTGGCGAATCACGTGGCAAATCCGGGCTTTTCAGTGAGAAAATGAAGTTCTCTGTGCCTGATCCGGTGATTTTCAAAGGGAATTTGCAGCTTTTTGAAAAATACCGGAGCCCCCTCCGAAAGATAGAATCCGTCGTAGTATCTCGAGCGGCGCTTGGGAGACAGTGCTTTTTTTCCAACAAGCGTCTCCAGCTCTCCAAGCTTTACCGGAGCAAGCTCTGAGCGCGACCAGACCGCCGCGCGTCTGTTGCAATCCGAAAGCTCTATACCGCGTAACACCGTGCTGTCGACAACAATGCTTATATACTCTTCCGTCATATCGCTGACATAAATATCCAGCAGATACCGAACTGTCGGAAATCCGCCCCCTTCCGACGCGCCGAACTCCCGCTCAGCCCGTGAAAATGCCATGACCTTTACATATTCCGTATACGCCTCCACCGCTCTTGCGTAAAGCTCTTCAATGTAAGAATCCTCCGGTAGCAACGGTCTTGAGATTGAGTAGCTCGCCACCGCATACCCGCCAACGGCATGCACCTCTCTGCTTTCTTTATACTTTATATCCATCCTTCCCTCCCACTTTTCCTTTTAATTATGGCGCTTGTCACCCTTTGTTAGAATATATGACGGGCAAATAAAAAAAGAACGCCGAATGCGTCAACAGAAGGCAACATACGGCAATGCGCTTTTCGGAGCTGTTAAAAAACGATCCGCGGTTACTTGACAATCCAAGGCAGTTGTGGTATACTTACATTAGAAAATATGCAGATCAAAGGAGAAAGTAGCGTGAAAGATGTTGCGCGGCTGAAAGCTAAGCAGCAGATACTTTCACGTCGCTCTTTGCGCCTTTCGGCGCGCAGAGCCGAAGAAAGGAATGGTGATTAAAATGACCGAGACCACTCAAATTGTTTTCAACCGATATCAGATCAGAAAGACCAAGACGCAAAAAAGAGAGTTCGCAATGTTCGCGGAGCAGGTGGCAAATTATAACGGTTACCGCTTCACGCCGGAGATGAACGGTTCGTCATGCAATCTGGTGGTAGGTGATCCGTATAACGCAGACGTTATTTTCACAGCGCACTACGACACCTGTCCGCGCTTTCCTTTTCCTAATTTCTTAACGCCGAAAAACTTTTTTATATACCTGGTATATCAAATATTCCTTGCCGCAGTTATCCTTATACCGTATATCGCACTGCTCGCCGCATCAATAGTGCTGTCAGAGCTTGGAACGGATCTGACCATTCTGGTCGGGGCGGCGTTGCGCTTGCTTGCTTATTTGATAGTGATATTAATGATGATTCTTTTAATTCACGGCCCTGCCAATAAGCATACCGCAAACGACAACACCTCCGGTGTCACCACTCTGCTTGACCTGATGCACGCGCTGCCCGCGGAGCTTCGCCACCGCGCCGCATTTATTTTCTTTGATAACGAGGAGCTGGGATTGCTTGGATCCAGGTCATATTACCGTAGGCACAAAAAGGTTCTGAGCCGAAAGCTACTGATAAATTTCGACTGTGTTTCAGACGGCAACAATATGCTCTTCACCGTAAATAAGAAGGCGCGGAGCTTAGCTAACGTGATCGACCAGGCATTTGCAGAGGCAAACAACGGCGATTTCCACGTAGAGGTAGCACCCAAGGGTGTTTTCTTTCCCTCAGATCAGCTGGTATACCCCATGGGGGTAGGAGTCGGGGCATTCAATAAATCCAAGCGGCTCGGCATACTGTATATGGACAAGATACATACAAACAAGGATACAATATATATGGAGCAGAACATAGATTTTCTCGTTCGAGGCTCTGTGAATCTTACGAAGAAGCTGAGCGCAAGATAAAACCCACGGAAGAATACCGTTGCCTATATAAAAGCGTTAAGGGTTCCTTGGTGACGATTCCTCAAGCTCTTTGCTTAAAAAACGCCCCATTCTCACTGCCATACCTCACTTTAGTCGATGTATAAATTGTTTATGTATACCGTAACAGTGGCGGAGCTTATACAGCTATTAAATGCGCAGAAAAGCTAAAAAAGAACACCGTCGATTCTTTACACTAAAAATGAATGATCCCACAGCGCAATGCAGAGAATCGTTGCTGTAAGAGACGAATACCCTCCGGCTATGCCGAACGCATATTTCGGGTTATTTAATAGAAAAATGGACGAAGATATGGGTTATGTCCTTATCGGAGAATTTGAAATAGGGGTATGGGCATAGCCCGATGCATTTGTTAAACAAATGCGAAACTGGCGATAAATGCAGATGACGCTCTATAGCCTCCCTCCGAGAGGGAGGGGGACCACGAAGTGGTGGAAGGAGCCTGCGTAACTTTGGGTTCAGCATAGCTTCATTGTCACGCGATCTCCCTCAGTCGCCTTCGGCGCCAGCTCCCTCCCGGAGGGAGCCTGCCTTCGCTCCTTCTTCTGCCTATATAAATAAAA
>JAFVTO010000169.1 GCA_017503165.1 Clostridia bacterium
CTAATCGGCGTGATACTTTTTTGCGAGGTAATAATTGTTTTTTCTCCAGAGTATTGTATTATAAACGGCAGTTTATGGGGCTGAGTCGGAGACGTGTCGGTGAGACGGATGATGAGGTAGCACACTTGAAGGCAGCAAGGATTTTGAGGAGCTTTTCGGAAGACTTGGACTCTTCAAATAGGCATTCTCCTCATCCACCGCGCGCGTCCCCCTTCCCCGCTGGGGAAGGCTGAGTATGCTCGGTGCTTCTCCCTAATTCAGTGATCATCGGTCAGATTAATCAGAATTTACTCCCGACTTTTTCAATCGGCTAAAGTGTAATCAAAAAGCTTTTACTGTCATCCGTTTTTATCGCGGCTGTTTCTTATTATCCGTTATCCCCGTCGAGGCTGTCGTATTTATCGCATATAGACTGGAGGTTGTCGTGGATTATCCGCAGACAGCGGTAGAATTCGGCGCGCTCCTTATCACTCATTCCTTCACCTGCCAAGGCGAGAATCGAATCAATCTTGGTTGCCAGCTTTGCCCCTATTTCGTTGCCCTTATCGGTGAGGACCATCGGACTGCGGTATCTTTTGCGTGCATCGGAAAGACACCTTATGAAGCCGTTTTTCTCAAGATAGACAAGGGAACGGGAAATTGCAGCCTTGTCCTCATCGCAGAGATCGCATATCTCCTTTGCGGTAAGCGGCGCGTTTGCGCGATATAAATAATAGATGCAGGACACATGAGGCGTCTTTAAATCAAATTCCGCCATTTCTCCGTTTTTCAGTCGGCGTATGCTCCTGGATATACCTGCGATCATTACGGTAAAGGTTTCGAATCGTTCGTTCAATTTCTCTTTTGGTATCGGATCGTCGGTGGTTCGAATAAGTTGATCCTTTACCTCTTCCTTTCGGGAAATCTTTTTCTTTGATTATATCACATTTTTCTGTATTTGTCAACCTCAAGCACAGTTTAAGAAGCGGACAGCGCTTAAAGGGCTTTTAAATCTTTTTTCCCGAATGCCTGCGGCAGATTCCTGCGTTTATGAAAAATTTCGAAAAAACTGTTGACAATTTTCCTTTCCGTTAGTAAAATGGTGACAGAAGCAGCTTTGTAGAAATATGAAATATAAGGGATTTGAAATGGGCAAGTATGCAATAAAAAAGGAGTTTTCTCCATATCATCGGTTTACTCCTCCTATTCGGAACGCAAAAATTGCCGGGCTTATGGGTTCGTGCATGAGACCTCCGCGTTGGATACGCAGAGATAAGGACGTGCGGGTGAATGATGAGGTGTTCAGTGGCTTCAACGGGGACAGTGTGAAGCTGATGGTTATTCGTCCCCGCGGAGTTGAAAATATGTCGAATTTCGGGGAATTGCCGAGTCTTGTGTATTTTCATGGCGGCGGATTTTTCTTCGAGGGAGCCAATTATCACTATAAGCTCGCCAAAAGCTACGCGGTGAAGGCATGCTGCAAGGTAATATTCGTTCATTACCGGCTTTCGCCGAAGCATCCCTTCCCGACAGCGGTGGAGGATTGCTATGCTGCTTTGCAGTGGACATACGATAATTCGTACAGACTTGGAATAGACCCCGGGCGGATAGCGGTGGGCGGAGACAGTGCGGGAGGCGCATTGGCGGCGGCAGTCTGTCTTATGTCGCGGGATCGCGGAGGCGTGAAGCCCCTATTTCAGCTTTTGGTCTATCCAGTCACCGATAGGAGAATGGATACCGCCTCAAACCGATTATATACCGATACACCTATGTGGAACAGCACTCTTTCACGAAGGATGTGGGATGCTTACCTTGTGAATGTAAATCAACCGGAGTGCTCGTCTGTTAAAATTGCCTATGCTTCGCCTATGGAGGCGGATAATCTTGCAGATCTGCCGGACGCATACGTTGAAACTGCGGAATTTGACTGCCTTCGTGATGAGGGGATAGCATACGCGGATGCCCTTGAGAGGGCGGGAACGGCGGTGGAGCGGTACAGCACGGAGGGTACGATGCATGGCTTTGATATAGCCTGGAAGGCAGAGACTACTCAGTGCGCCGTTGCGAGAAGAATAGAGTATATGACGCGGCAATTCGCCACAAGAAGGTTTGTTTGAACGGGCAACGGTGCTGACGGCGGAGACAGAAATCCGGATGATCGGATAAAGCAGTGTGAAGCTTTTAGATCAATGTTTCATATAAGCCCTTTGCCAAAGCGTCAACTATGCTATGATAACTGATTTGAAAGGAACGGTAGAACAATAATGGCTTTGAACCTTGACGATAAGCTGGTGGTAGGAATATCATCAAGAGCGCTTTTTGATCTTGAAGAGGAAAACAGGATATTTGAGGAACAGGGACTGGAGGCGTACAGTGAGTATCAGCTTGAGCATGAAAACGATATTCTGCGCCCCGGAACTGCTTTTCCTCTGATAAAGGCTCTGCATAATCTGAACTGCGAGGAACGGCAGCTTACGGAGATAATCGTAATGTCTAAAAACAGCGCAGACACCAGTCTGCGTATCTTTAACTCCATAAAGCACTACGGATTGGATATAAGTCGCGCCGCACTGGTTGGCGGACAGCCTATATCGCCATATCTCGGAGCTTTCAGGACGGATCTGTTTTTGTCCGCAAACGAGGCAGACGTCCAGGAGGCGGTAAATGCCGGCATTGCCGCGGGAATAATCTGTTCAAGCGAAGGGCTTCCGATTGATACGGTAGGCCAGGTGGGGCAGATACGAATTGCCTTTGACGGAGATGCGGTCATCTTTTCCGATGAGTCGGAGCGCATCTATCAGGAGCAGGGATTAAGGGCGTTTGCAGAGCACGAAAGGGAAAATGCCCAGAAGCCACTTCCAGAGGGCCCGTTTGCAAAGTTCCTGAAAACTCTTTCGCTGGTTCAGAACAGCTTTGATGACAGCGGTGAAATGCCTATACGAACTGCCCTTGTTACCGCAAGGAACGCTCCCTCCCACGAGCGGGTGATCCGAACGCTACGGGCTTGGAACGTGCGCATAGACGAGGCATTCTTTCTGGGCGGTATCAAAAAAAGCGAGGTGCTCAAGGCCTTTGGCGCTCATATCTTCTTTGACGATCAGACAGTACATACCGAGCCCGCCTCCAGGTTGGTGCCCTCGGCAAGAGTGCCGTATAAGCAATAATTCGATGGAGCTATGACGCGGCAATAGGGCGGAAAAAGGAGTGGACTATATGGCAAACGCAGATATAAAGAATGAACACTGTAAAGCGAGTGAGGTGGTTCCCGGATTTTACCGTCATTTCAAGGGGGGACTTTATGAGGTGCTGTTTACCGCAAGGCATAGCGAAACCGAAGAAATTCTGGTTATTTACCGCAGCGTTGAGCGAGGTGACTGCTGGGCAAGACCGATTTCGATGTGGAATGAAACGGTGGAAAGAGACAGCAAGAGTTTTGTAAGATTTCAGTATATAGGATCCTCGATGGGCGATGATGCTAACAGGTAGGCAACTTACATATTCACCCCGACATAACGGATCATTCCGTTCTGTCGGGGTTTTGTTGTGCAACGAAAACCACTAGCAGTGCTGGTGGTTCCCAAAAGCTTTAGCTTTGCACAGTTCCGCCGCAGCGGTAGGCTCCCCTGTGTAAGGGGAGCTGTCAGCGAAGCTGACTGAGGGGTTGTACTCGTGGAAAATCAGAAAAAACAATCCCTCCGTCACGGCAAGCCGTGCCACCTCCCTTTACACAAGAGGAGGCTAAAGGATAGTTGCCACATCTGTGGCAGTGGTGCAACTTCCGCAAGTGGCGGATCATTCGACGA
>JAFVTO010000170.1 GCA_017503165.1 Clostridia bacterium
GCATGCTTGGGAAATCCGGGGAGGGAGTATGAGCGCACGCGTCATAACGCAGGATTTATGTGTGCCGAATATCTTTCTGAAAAGCATAATGTAACTGTTGACAGAGGCAGATTCAAGTCTCTTTGCGGTGATTTTTATTTCGGTGAGAAACGGGCGTTGCTGATAAAGCCTCAGACCTATATGAATCTGTCGGGGGAAGCAGTGCGCGAGGCAATTGATTTTTATAAGCTTGATCCGTCAAAGCAGCTTCTGGTTGTTTACGATGATATTTATCTTGATGTGGGGAAGCTTCGTATCAGAGCTAAGGGCTCGGACGGCGGTCACAACGGAATAAAAAGTATCAGTTATCAGCTTTCTACCGATGAATTCTCGCGTATCCGCATCGGTGTAGGCAAGCCTCCTGTGGGATGGGATATGCCATCATGGGTTTTGGGTAAGATCCCGGAAAACGATCAGGAAAAATTTTTTGAAGCATTGGGGCGTGCCGCTGAGGCGGTTGAGGTGATCGTAAAGGGAGATCTTCAAGGCGCGATGAACAGGTACAGTAAATAGTTCGGTGTCCGGCACAGGTTAAAGGGATAGCTTGGATTTCTCCCATCGGATGCTTTTGTGCCGTCCTTTACTTCCTTCGGCACGCAGAATCTTAGAAAGGCTTGGAGAAAGAAATGAATCAGATAACAGATTCCATAAAATCAGAAAAAGAATATAAACTGCTCCTTCGCGAGGCGTTGGCTGAGAATAAATCTTCCAAGCCATTACCTTTGCTGCTGACGGGGCTTTCTGAGGGCGCAAGAAGCGCCTTCTACGTTGCTGTGACCGAAGACTGGAGGTCAAAACGGGCAGACGGAGCTGTATTGCTGATCGTTCCGGATGAAGGGGAAGCCTTCAGAGCAAGCAGAGCTATAGAGGAGTGCGGGCTTAGGGTTGCAACTTATCCCATGCGTGAATTTTCTTATAGAAAATATACGGCTTCCCATACTTACGAGTATGAGAGGCTTTCTGTGTTGAACCGTATTCTCACCAAAGAAGTTGATGTTGTGATCGCAACCCCCGATGCTGCCCTGCAGTTTACTGTGCCCGCTGAAATACTTGAAAGAGCATCTGTTAACGTGAAGGTGGGAGATATCTTGCCCCTTGAAGAGCTGGTTGTCAGGCTTAACGCACTTGGATATGTCAGAGTAGATATGGTAGACGGTTGCGGACAGTTTTCTGTTCGTGGGGGTATATGTGATATTTTTCCTACTCAGTATGAAAACCCGATCCGAATTGATACGTTTGGTGACGAGGTTGACAGAATAGGTACTTTCGACGTTATTTCTCAGAGAACCGTGGAAATGCTGGACTCTTTTTCTCTTACTCCAACAAGGGAGATCATAATCGAGCCAGAGGCAAGGGAGCGCGTAATAGAAGCAATAAAGGCGCAGATCGGCAAGGTCAAGGAATCCCGCACGGTGGAAATATTGGAGGATGAGCTTAACTCGGTGCGAGAGGGTACGGACCTATCGTTCATTGATAAATATATCTCCGTCGTATATACTCAGCCTGAAACACTTCTTGACTATATCGGAAACGAATACCTTGTGGTTATACAGGAAAGCTCCTCTGTCAACACCAGAATACAAAGCTATGAATTCCACATGAAGGAAGAAACAGAAGAGCTGTTGAAGGAAAGACTTATACAGGGGGCATATGCAAATTACGGAAGATGGCTTGAGGAATACAAGATATTTCTCGAAAGTCGTACAGTGATCTACTGCAATAATTTTTCAAGCGGAATCGACAGACTGGGCGGGATGTTCAATATAACCTCCAGGCAAAATGTTACTTACAGAGATAACTATAAAATATTCTGCGAGGATATTCGTCATTATATTGAGAACGGCTACCGTATTTCCGTGATGGTTGAAAATGAAACCATTGCTTGGCGGATGTCGGAGTCTCTTCGCGAGGACGGAATAAAAAGTGTGATAGGCGGAGAGGGAGAGCGTGGGTATCCGTCATTTGTTTGTGGGATAAACCTTTCGGGCTTTGAGCTGAATGCTCCAAAATACGTATGCATGTCGCTGTATGCTTCGGCTTATACTCCGGGAAGACTTATAAGCGGAAGGCTGAAAAAGCGTAAATCAAGAGTCACTGCGAAAGAAAAGATAATGTCATATGCCGAGCTTGCGGTAGGTGATTATGTTGTTCACGAAAAGCACGGTATAGGCATATATAAGGGGCTGTCCACCATATCGGTTGCAGGTACCACAAACGATTACGTTTGCGTGGAATATGCGGAAGGCGATAAGCTTTACGTGCCGTGTACGCAGATGGATTCTCTCTCCAAGTATATAGGAGCCGGATCCGAAACAAATCTTGTTAAGATATCCAGAATGAACGGTACGGCGTGGATTAAGGCAAGAAATAAAGCCAAAGCATCCGCTAAGGAAATGGCAAAGGAGCTTATTGCTCTTTATGCCGAAAGGATGCGACGTCCCGGCATCAGATTCGATGAGGATGATGCTCTCCAAAGAGAGTTTGAGGCAGCCTTTGAATATGAGGAAACTGACGGTCAGAACGAGGCGATCGCGGAAATAAAGGCAGACATGGAAAGGCCGGTTCCGATGGAGCGACTGCTTTGCGGAGACGTCGGATACGGAAAGACGGAGGTAGCACTCCGGGCGGCGTTCAAGGCGGTTGCAAGCGGATACCAGGTGGCTATTCTTGTTCCTACAACTATACTGGCATTGCAGCACTACCGTACCATTCTTTCCAGAATGAGAGGTTTTCCCGTTACTGTAGATATGGTTTCACGCTTCAGAAAGCCTAAGCAGCAGGCGGAATCACTCAGGCGCGTCAAGCGCGGTGAGGTGGATATTCTTGTGGGTACTCACCGACTTCTGTCAAAGGATGTCGAATTTAAAAGGCTTGGGCTGGTAATAATCGACGAGGAGCAACGCTTTGGTGTTGCTCAAAAGGAGAAATTGAAGCAGCTCACAAAGGATATTGATGTTTTAACCCTTACAGCCACTCCGATTCCGAGAACACTGAATATGGCAATGAGCGGTATTCGGGATATGTCGATACTCGAGGAGCCGCCAAATGACAGATTACCTGTGCAGACCTATGTATTGGAATATGAAGAAGCCATAATATATGAAGCAATAAAGAAGGAGCTTCGCCGCGGCGGGCAGGTCTTTTATATGCACAATCGTGTCGAGGAGCTTGGGGTTATTGCCGGTAGGATAGCAGAAGCGGTAGAGGGCGCTGTGGTAGCCGTTGCCCACGGTCAGATGGATAAGGAGGAGCTTTCAGATATCTGGCACGATATGGTGGACGGAAAAATAAGTGTTCTCGTTTGCACTACTCTTATTGAGGCGGGAATCGATGTTCCTAATGCTAATACCCTTATTATCGACGATGCGGATAGGTACGGGCTTGCTCAGCTACATCAAATAAGAGGTCGCGTCGGAAGGTCCGGAAGAAGGGCGTACGCGTATTTGTCATATAGGAAAGGGAAGGAGCTTACCGAGATTGCAAGGAAGCGGCTTGAAGCGATCCGTGATTTTACAGAGTTTGGCTCCGGCTTCAGGGTAGCAATGCGCGATCTTGAGATCCGCGGTGCCGGCAATCTGCTTGGAGCAGAACAGCACGGACAGATAGAAACGGTGGGATACGATCTCTACATGAAACTTCTTAACGAAGCTATATTGGAGGAGAAGGGAGAGACTGTAAAGCAGAGGACTGAATGCAACGTCGCGCTCAATGTTGATGCATATATTCCGGAAAAGTATGTAAGAAGCACTGCTCAGCGAATAGATGCATATAAGAAGATTGCTTCCATCGGCTGTGAGGCGGATGTTTCAGATGTTCGCGATGAATTGATCGACAGATATGGCGTTCCGCCAATACAGACGGAAACGCTTCTTAAAGTATCACTTTTGCGTGCTTTGGGTGGAGAGTATGGGTTCTCTAAGATAGAGTTAAGGGAAGGCAATATTCTTTTCTATACTCAAAGCTTTGATCTTTCTGCCTGGTCCAAGCTGATAAATGAATTCAAGGGAAGGATCTTTTTCTCTGCCGGTAGCACTCCTTATGTGACTTATAAATTTGAACGCGGTGCCGATAAATGTGACGAAACACTTGAATTGTTAAAAAAATATATACAAATATCTACGGAAAAAGTGTAGAAAGTTTGATATAAAGCTGATATAATAAATAAAACCACTTGCTGTGTCCCAAAAATGCAGAGATGTACTATCGAGAGGAATTTGTTGTGAAAATTATAAGAAGAATGCTGGCGGTTGCGCTCACTCTTGCCCTGTTACTCGGAAGCCTTGTAGGTTGCGGAGTTCTTAAGGGCGATGATGCGATCGTTTACGGTGATTATTCGATAACAGAGGTAATGTACCAATATTGGGTGAGAAAGTATAAGACGTTGTTCTTATACATTTACAACAACTCTGTAGATACCGAATCTTTCTGGACTACCGAGATAGAGGAGGATTATACTTACGAGGATTTTATCGTTGACTATATTTGCGCGTTTGCAAAGCAGGTTTTAGTATCCATGCAGTTGTTTGATGAACACGGTCTGTCGTTTACCGCTGAGCAAAAACAGGGTGTCGAAGATAGAATAAACGAGCTTATTGAGTCATACGGCGGAAAAAACGTCTTGAATGAAGAGCTCGGTGAGATGGGATTGAATATCAAGACTCTTGAGAAGATATATTATGAAGAAGCGAAGCTGGATGCGGTAATCGAGTATTTCTTCGGTAAAAACGGTGTTCTCGAAGTTAACGACAATGACCGCGAGGCGTATTACAAGGACAATTATTATTGCGCGAAATGGATATATATCTATACGGAAGTTAAGCTTAAAACAGATGATAAGGGTAACTTTATTACGGATGAGAATGGCGTCTATAAATTCGAGGAATTAACAGAGCTTGAAAAAAAGGAAAAAGAGCGTATTGTTTCTACACTTGAAAAGGAGATTGCCGCCGGAGGAAACTTTGAGGCACTGCGCGATAAGTATTCAGAAGAGGGGCTGTCTTACTATGTAACTTATCCGGACGGTATTATACTGTCCGCAAATGACTATGAGAACTACGGCACCGACATGATTGAAGCTATTTCTACCACCAAAATAGGGGATTACAGCAAATTCAATAACGGATATGCCACGGTCTTTGTTAAACGTTATGATTTGAAGGATTATGCTAAGCTTACCGATGCTGAGAAAAAGCTTCTCGTTGATTTTGAGGATTTAGTCAAGGTCAATAAAAGTGATGAGTTTTTTGCTAACTATGAGGTCGAGTATAAATATGATGTGCTTGCAAGGTATGATATTAAAACCATAAAAGGCGCCTCGAACACATCTATATAACGCGGTGATCGGTCTACCCGTTGCACATGGACATAAAAAGAAGTTCTCTCGTTTCTCTTCTCATCTCAGAAGGCTGATCGGCAATGATTCCCGTTCCGGGTAACATGCTTGTATGGCTTGTGTAAACGAGGTGGAGAAACAGTGATTGGAAATGCCGTAAAGACAAACCTAAAATAAAAGGAACGGTGACAAGAATGAAAAATAAATTCGGCGATGTAAAGAATGCATTTTACTACTTCAAGGATTTCTGTGAGGATACGGCAGAGAATATACGTGAAACAGCAGTAACCGTTATGGATTCCGCTAAATTACAGTACCGTATTATTTCACAGAGAAATTATCTCAATTCTATGTATGCATCGTTGGGCAGAAATCTTTACAATCAAGCGAATGGGAACGATGGCGGTGAGTTAGAGCCTGCGGAAATGAATGCGCTTTGCGAGCGCATAAGCTCAAAGGAGGAGATACTCAAAGGCTTGGAAAAACAGCTCAGAATTGTATCGGGAAAGGTGATTTGCTCGAGCTGCGGACGCTTCATGTCTGAGCGGTACCGTTATTGTCCGTACTGTGGGAAAGAGGTATCGGATGCGCCCCCGGAAATCGACTATACACTTTGCGCGGATATTACCTCCGATGAGCTTGACGAGGTCAGACAGCTTGACGATATCTGACAGTCGTGGAGAAAGTGCACAAAAAGCTTTGCGGTGCCGGGTGGTATTTGCAGTGATATGAAAAAAAGTTGCTTTTTTTAAAAAAAATAAAAAAAACTATTGCATTTTGAAATAGTTTGTGATATAATATTATTAAATTGAATAGTAGGATGAAGAGTAGGATAAAAAACCTACTCTTCTCTGTTTATTAAA
>JAFVTO010000171.1 GCA_017503165.1 Clostridia bacterium
AGGCTATGGAGAGCGTGGTGACCACCAGCGGTCAGTACAGCTTTGAGGAACGCATGGGCTGTGGCTTCGGCGCCTGCATGGGCTGCTCCTGCGAAACCAAATACGGAAACAAGCGTATCTGCCGCGACGGTCCTGTGCTGGAGCGTGAAGAGGTGGTTTGGTGATCTTCTCGCAGCGGCTTTTGCGGAGGCTCTGACCGAGTCAGTCCGTGCTGCTTAAAGAAGAGAACGGAGTCGTAGGCGCGGCATTGCGGCGCTTGGCTCATATTTATGAAAGGACATACGGTGATGAGTGATAAGGTGCTTGATACCTCTGTGGAGCTTTGCGGGATAAGGATGGACAATCCTGTGATCCCCGCCAGCGGAACCTTTGGTTACGGTTATGAGTTTGCAGAGTGGTACGATATAAATATACTTGGTACCTTCTCTTTTAAGGGAACTACCATGAATCCCAGGTTTGGTAATCCTACGCCCAGAATAGCAGAGGCGCCGATGGGTATGCTGAACGCTGTGGGACTTCAGAACCCCGGAGTGGAGAGGGTGCTCAGCGAGGAGCTTCCTAAGATGGAAAAGGTGTTCAGTAAGCCTGTTATGGCTAACGTTGGCGGCTTTTCTCTTGAGGAATACGCCTATACCGCCGAAAAGCTTGCCGCGGACTCCCGCGTGGGCTGGCTTGAGGTGAATATAAGCTGCCCCAACGTTCACGGCGGCGGCATCAGCTTCGGTACGGACGCCAAGCTTGCGGCGCAGGTGACCTCGGAGGTGAGAAAGAGAACGGATAAGCCGGTCATTATGAAGCTTTCTCCCAACGTTACCGATATAACCGAGATCGCCAGAGCTTGCGAGGCGGCGGGTGCTGACGGTATCAGTCTGATAAATACCTTGATGGGAATGCGCATCGACAAAATGAGAAGAAGGCCGATAATCGCCAACACCACCGGCGGTCTCTCCGGTCCCTGCATATTCCCGGTTGCGCTGAGAATGGTCTATCAGGTTTATAACGCCGTTAAGATACCGCTGATCGGTATGGGTGGCGTTTCCTGCGCCGAGGACGTTATCGAAATGATGCTGGCGGGAGCGACCGCCGTTGAGGTGGGCGCGGCTAATCTGATCGACCCCTGCGCCTGTAAGAAAATAATAGAGGATATTCCTCGCGTGATGCGGAAATACCGTATCGAAAGGCTGTCTGATATAGTGGGAGCTGCCCATTGAACTCCCCTTATTTCTACGAAAATAATAACCGAAAGGAACTGTATAAAATGAACGCAAAGGACGTAATTATCGCCTGCGACTTCGCTTCCTGCGAGGATTGCATGAAGTTTCTTGATCTGTTTAAGGAGGAGAAGCCTTACGTAAAGATTGGCATGGAGCTTTTCTATGCCGAGGGCCCCTCTATTGTTCGCGAAATAAAGAGGAGAGGACACAAGATATTCCTGGATCTGAAGCTTCACGATATTCCCAATACCGTGAAAAAGTCCATGAAGGTGCTGTCTAACCTTGACGTTGATATGTGTAACCTTCACGCCTCCGGTGCATCTGCCATGATGAGTGCCGCTATCGAGGGGCTTACCCGTCCCGACGGAACCCGTCCACTGCTTATCGCGGTCACTCAGCTTACCTCTACCTCTGAGGAGGTTATGAAGAAGGATCTGCTTATCGACCGCCCGCTTCCCGAGGTGGTAATGCACTATGCCGAGAACGCAAAGGCGGCAGGTCTTGACGGAGTTGTCTGCTCTCCCCTGGAGGCGGAAAAGGTTCACTCCGTTTGCGGAAACGGTTTCCTGACCGTTACTCCCGGTATTCGCTTTGCTGACGGAGAGAAGGGCGACCAGGTCAGAGTCATGACTCCTGCAGATGCCCGTGAGATAGGCTCCGATTATATCGTCGTCGGCAGACCTATTACCGCCGCCGCCGATCCCGTTGCCGCATACAGACGCTGTGTCAAGGAGTTTCTCGGAAAATAATCCGACTTCCTGTGTCACCCGTGAAAACAGAGAAAACTAATTCAAATTCATATACGAAAGGATATTCTGAAATGAAAGAGATCATTGCAAAGGATCTGCTTAAGATCAAAGCTGTATTTTTCCGCCCCGAGGAGCCCTTTACCTGGGCAAGCGGCATTCAGAGCCCCGTTTACTGCGACAACCGACTTACTCTTTCCGATCATCAGGTGAGAAGCGACGTTGAAAACGGTCTTGCCGCGCTGGTGAAGGAGCATTTCCCCCAGGCTGAAGCGCTGATGGGAACCTCTACCGCAGGTATCGCCCACGCCGCTATTACCGCTCATATTCTGGGTATTCCCATGGGCTACGTCCGTTCCGGCGCGAAGGACCACGGAAGAAAAAATCAGATAGAGGGCAAGCTTACCCCCGGAGAGAAGGTGGTGGTTGTCGAGGATCTTATCTCCACCGGCGGAAGCGTTCTTGAGGTGGTTCAGATACTCCGCGAGGCGGGTGCTGAGGTTCTGGGTATCGTAAGCATCTTTACCTACGGCATGAACAAGGGTATCGAGCGCATGAAGGCGGCAAACGTTGTTAATTACAGCCTTACCGATTTCGACTGCGTTGCCCGCGTCGCAGGGGAAGAGGGATACGTAAAGCCCGAAGAGGTGGCTACCCTGCTGGATTTCAGAAACAATACTCTCAACGGCGGTAAATAAGCCGGCTGTGAAAGGCGGTCCGGAAAGGCGCCGCGCCCGTTGAAGCTGTTTTTCCCGTTCGGGCTGTGGGTATAAGTTAGCACTCTACTGTTCCGCCGGGTAAGTAAAAGGCTGTATAACGGCGAAAAATTGCCAAAGAGAAAGGAAGACTTAAAGATGGTGAGAAGTCTTATTGATATTGCAACGCTCTCTGTGGATGAAATATCCGCTCTTACGAACTGCGCTGAGGACATAATAAGCAATCCTGCGAAATATGCGCATCTGTGCAACGGTAAAAAGCTGGCGACCATGTTTTTCGAGCCCTCAACACGCACCCGTCTGAGCTTTGAGGCGGCTATGTATGAGCATGGCGGCTCGGTGCTGACTATGGCGGACTCTGCCTCCAGCTCCGCTGCAAAGGGCGAGAGTGTGGCGGATACGGTGAGAACCGTTTCCTGCTATGCCGATATAATCGCTATGCGCCACCCCAAGGAGGGAGCGCCTTTGGTAGCGTCCATGAATGCTGACGTTCCGATAATAAACTCCGGTGACGGCGGACATAACCATCCCACCCAGACTCTGGCGGACCTGCTGACCATAAAGCGGGAAAAGGGTAGGTTTGACAGTCTGACGATCGGCTTTTGCGGAGACCTTAAGTTTGGCCGCACCGTTCATTCTCTTATAACCGCGATGGCGAGATATGAAAACGTCAAATTCGTTCTTATTTCTCCCGTGGAATTGAAGCTTCCCGGTTATATCAGAAAGGATGTTATCGTAAAGAATAACCTGGAATATGTTCAGACCACCGATCTGGAAGCGGTGATGCCGGAGCTTGATATTCTCTATATGACCAGAGTTCAGAGAGAGCGGTTCTTTAATGAGGAGGATTATCTCCGCTTGAAGGACAGCTACATTCTGACTCCCGAAAAGCTTCGTGATGCTAAACCCGATCTTTGCATTATGCATCCTCTGCCGAGAGTGAATGAGATCAGCGTTGCCATCGACAGCGACCCCAGAGCCTGCTATTTCAAGCAGGTGCTTAACGGAAAGTATATGAGAATGGCGCTTATCCTGATGCTTCTCGGAATAAAGCCCTAATAAATGCTTCGGTTGAGGTACGGGTAAAAGAGAAACATGTGCTAAAATGCCAAAAAAAGGAAACTGATAGCGATAACCGTCGAATTGGTGGAAGGAGAATTGGTTATGAATATAGATTCTATTAAGACAGGTATAGTTATAGATCATATCAAAGCCGGCGAGGGAATGAAAATATATAATTTTCTGAATCTCGATGAGCTGGAGTGCTCTGTGGCTATCATAAAGAACGTACACAGCAAGCTGATGGGCAAGAAGGATATTATTAAAATAGATGCCGAGCTTGATGTGGACCTCAATGCTCTGGGATATATTGACTCGGATATTACCATCAATATTATTAAAAACGGTGTCAGAACCGAGAAATATCATCCTACTCTTCCGGAAAGGATCACAGGCATTATTAAATGCAAAAATCCCCGTTGTATCACCACTACCGAGCAGGAGCTTGCTCACGTTTTCAAGTTGACGGATGAAGAAAAGCGGATATACCGCTGTCTGTACTGTGAAGCAAAGGCAGAGGGCTGACGAAATAGATTTGTTGGCAGTCCTTTGGTCGAGTGACGGCGAATGTAGCGGTTACGGCGAGTAAAACGTACATGAACAGAGTGTGATAATTGCGCGCGGCAAGCAAGCAGTTGGAAAACTAACTAATCAAGCAATAAAGTAAGAAAACGCCCTACAAAGAACTTTTGGGTTCGGTTGTGGGGCGTTTTTGTTTCACGTGAAACATTATTTTGCGGTGATGTGAAACATATTTATTGTGGCGTAAAAAAGTTCTTATGTGGCGTGAAAAAGTTCTTATGTGGCGTAAAAAGTTCTTATGTGGCGTAAAAAGTTCTTATGTGGCGTGAAACGGTGGTTGTATTGATCCGGTAAAATGTTATTTAGTATGGGTGGGGCAGTTGATGCTCGCCGGAAATGGCGCGAAGGTATAATTATCGCTCATTTTGCAGAGCTTCGTAAGTATTAATTAAAGACTACAATTCAAATGACAAAAGTAACGCAAAGGCACTTGTGGCAAATAATTTCCACAAGTGTTTTTTGCTACCTTCCGGGAGGTGCGCCCTTTCGTGTCATCCTGAGCGTAGCGTAGCAAAGTCGAACTGCGGAGCAGTGCGAGGCGGAGCCGAGCAGGATCTCGGGCGAGAACAGCGTTCTTTCCATCGTAGGTAGCCCCTACGGG
>JAFVTO010000016.1 GCA_017503165.1 Clostridia bacterium
CTTATATGGTAGAAGATCCAGGATCATTGCCGTCCAACAGGCATATCCGCACCATCCTCTTCCAAAGATCAAAGGTCCGAATATCTTAGCGACCGCGTAATGGATCGTAGCAGCCTCAAAAACTCCGCTGAACAGATAATACCAGAAGCCCTCAAGCTGCATATTCTCATTGCAGATCAAGCCCAGGTATATCAACATATACAAGCCAACCAAAAGCTGTGTTACACGCCTGGCATGCCTGTATTTTTTGATAAAAAGAGTCAGACCTAACGCAATTGATCCGCCGATATAGCTGAAATTCAGCAAATAAAAGAGAGTGTCCTTTGCCAACCACAGTGTGATCGCGACCGATTCAAAAATCAAAAGCATTATGATCGGCATACTGTATTTTTTCATAATGATTGCCATACCTTTCTTTTTTGTATATATCACTGCCGGGCAATATCTTTTATGCTATCCTATAAACATTTATCTATCTGAGCGGGACCTCTGTTTTCACAATAGCATTATACATCAAAAAATACCGCTTGTCAAGCAACCGAATAAGGCTACGGAACAGATTATATAACGGTATCGCAACTCATGATTGAAAAAATACCCAAATTCTTCATTTTTCGGTTGACAAACAGATGATAAAACATTATAATAACAGTGTGAGTTATAAAATACAAGCGAGGTATGAAGATATGCTGAAGGAAATGGGAATGAAGGCTCTGCAGCTGGAAATGACAGACCGAGTCTGCCGAATGGAATATTCGGTATTCGAGCACAGTGCCTTGATCGAACGTGTCACCGGAGTATCAGCAGAGAATCAAAAAAACAGAAGCAGATGGAACGAAGCTTTCACAAAGTTCTGCAATGCATGGAATATCTGTATGCGTTGGAGCATCCTGGTGAACCGAAACTTTTTTGGACCGTACTTTACCTCTATGGGACACGCAGTCTACTCAGAGGGGGGAACGGACTTCAACACCAATGTTCATGCTCTTTTTGAGGACGAGGATGCTGTGTTCTCCTTCGATCCATACGAGACATTGCCGTACCTGGAGGAGGATAGATAGTAAAGCGCTTCAACGAGGATTATAAAAAGCAGTGCGAGACCGGCGGCGATACCGTCTCTATGACCGGAATATACATAAGCTGTATGTCAGGACTGATAGATCTGCTTGGATGGGATATGCTGCTCACCTGCGCGGGAACTGACCCAAAGGCATTCGGAGAATTTACAGACCGCTATTCAATGTGGATAGAGCGGTATTTCAAGGCGCTTGCAAAATCCGATGCTCCTGTGGTAATGATCCATGACGATATTGTCTGGACCGAGGGCGCATTTCTCGCTCCTGAATGGTACCGCAAGCACATTTTCCCATCATACAAGAGGTGTTTCCGACATCTGCATGAGGCAGGAAAGCTTCTGATGTATACCTCAGACGGAAATTATACCGAATTTATAGACGATATTGCTTCATGCGGCGTAAATTCCTTTGTGCTTGAACCCACCACAGACATGAGCTACATTGCAGAAAAATACGGCAAGACACATTCCTTTGTCGGAAATGCGGATACAAGGATCCTGCTCCACGGAAATCGCGACGATATTTACCGCGAGGTAAAGCGGTGCATGGATATCGGCAAAAAATATCCCGGATTTATTATGGCTGTAGGAAATCACATCCCCGCCAACACACCGGTAGACAGCTGTATGTGGTACAACGAATTCTGTAATGAGCTTGGGAGAAGATAACCGTTGATTTCAGAAAAAAGAGGCGCTGAGTCAAAGCTTTTAATTAAGCGGATGACTCAGCGCCTCTTTGATTATCTGCGTGCAGTTAACATATAGTGACCGTAAAGACAGTTACTCCCTTTTTAAGCCTGAATGTCGCGTATTTTGCAAACAGTTTAGGTCTGCCAATACAGCCCTCTGTTTCCAAAACAAGCTCATACTTTTCCGGATCGTAAACAACCGTCGCGTCCTTGATCTTCAGCAATCCTGCCCGTGGTATCTCCATTTCGTGGTAGGACACAAGACGCTCACATATCTCACCCTCGCCGCTATAAACGAATTCATCGGTAAGAGTTACCGTATCCTCAGTAAAGGTAAAGGAACGTTTTACCGATTCAAGCCCCTCCACCTTGTACGCTCCCGCGATATCGGTGGAGAACACGCCGTCCTCAAATTTGGTATCCCTTGCCCTTGCGTCACTTCCCTCGAACTGCACCTTGCCGTCAATTATCGGAACGTTATGGCCTCTGGAATCCGTTTCAAGATATATGTATCTTTCCGGACTGAAATACTGCCTGGAATACTCTCCAGCTCCCAGATCCATTACCATCTGATCGCCGTTCTTTGCGAAAATAAACGTACCCACGTCATTGTGGTTGTGAGGAGCATCGTTGTTTCCGCCCTTTGCGGCAAATCCGTAGCTTTCGGTTCTCTTTAAGAACCATTCGGCGGAAGGCGTATAGTATTCAACGCACACACCGTCCGATGCCGGGTTGCAATAATACTCCTCATTCAGCCAGATAGCCGAACGGAGATGCAAGCAGAATCTGGCGCAGTTATCGGTATTGTACGAATATTCCGGCTTATAAACGATCATATCATTCGGATATTCATTCTTCAGATAGTGAAAAATTCCGATATGATACCCGCAGGCTCTCGGCCCGTCCGAATAGCTAACGGTAGTTTTTCCCGAAAGGTACATCTTCTGCATAAAGGTGGCGACAGCCTTTACCTTTGGCTGCCTGAAATAGTCGAGCTTCCCGTTGGTAAAGGTTCTTATCATGTCCGCGTAGACAGTAAAGAAGCCAAAGCCGTACGCCCAGTAGCCACAGCCTTCAAAGCAGATCCCGTCATCGGTAAAGCCGGACAGATAACTTTTCATAGCTCTGTCAAATCTGGGTATCATTCCTTCCACAAGCTCGGGGCGCATCAGCATGACGGTGCAGGCAATGCTGCCCATACATACCGCCGTCCAGTTATTGGTGCCGTTTTCCCACCAGCCGTAGTTATCAACCGAGGTTATGGGATCGACTATTCTTCTGTCAATTTCTGCAATTATGCGGTTTTTTATCAGGGGCTCAAGCCTGTCTCCGAGCATTGTATATATCTCTGCCAAGGCAAATCCCGTTTCAGCGGCAAAAATATCAACTCTCTTGTTGTCGTTTTGCTCCAATTTACCCTGATGCTCAGGCAAGCACCAGGAATATTCATCGCAGATAGCATATATCTGATCCATAAGTCGGACAAGATACTTTTCCTCCTCCGGATAGATAAGCGAAAGAAACGCAGAAGCGTTAAGAGCAAATCGGCGGGTAAAATATGCTCCCTTGTAAATATTCGTATTTCCCTCCTTGCCCCAGTACCGCTTATAATCACTGTATCTGAGGGCCAATATAGGGCCGTTTTCAACGTGCTTTTCCCACATATCGAAAAGCTCGTCTCTGAACTTTTTGTAGCAGTCCTTTTCCCTTACCTCTTTCCAGAATTCCTTATCCGTTGCTTTTCCCAGAAGATTCATTGATTTCAACCGTCCCTTTCATGTTCTGATATTTCGACGTTTTCAAATTAATACTCAAAAAGCCTTCATCAGCATATAGTTACTCTAAATGTACGCACTCCCTTTTTGAGCTTGAAGGTAGCGTATCTGGCGAATTGGTTCGGAACAAAACGGCGTTCCTCCTTTTCCAAAACAAGCTCATATTTTTCGGGATCGTATGTGACCGTCGCGTCCTTGAATTTCAGCAATCCGTCCTCTACCTTTTCTATTACACCGTACGTCACAAGGCGCTCGGCTATTATTCCCTCGCCACTGTAAACGAACTCATCCGTGAGAGTTACCGCGTCATCGGTAAAGGTAAAGGATCGCTTCACCGATTCAAGCCCCTCCACCTTGTATGCACCAGCGATATCTGTGGAGAACACGCCATCCTCAAATTTGGTATCCCTTGCCTTGGCATCCTTTCCCGCGAATTGCACTTGTCCGTCGATGATCGGCAAATTATGCCCTCTGGAGTCGGTTTCCAGAAAGGTGTATCTTTCGGGGCTGAAATACTGTCTGGAATACATTCCCGGTCCAAGATCCATTATCCTTTGCACACCGTTCTTTGCAAAGATGAAGGTTCCCACGTCATTGTGGTTGTGGGGCTCATCATTATATCCCCCTTTTGCGGCAAATCCGTAGCTTTCGGTTCGCTTTATAAACCATTCGCTGTCCGGCGCGTAGTACTCGACACATACGTCATCCGGCGCAGGGTTGTAGTAATACTCCTCCTTCAGCCAGATAGCAGAACGAAGCTGTAAGCTGAATCGACCGCAGTTATCGTAGTTATACGAATATTCGGGCTTATAGACTATCACATCATCAGGGTATTCATTCTTTAAATAGTGGCAAAGCCCCAAATGGTAGAAGCATCCCTTAGCAGCATCGGCAAAGCTTACGCTTGACTGCCCGGAAAGAAACATCTTCTGTATAAAGGTGGATACCGTCCTTACCTTCGGAAGCTTGAAATAGTCGGTTTCGCCATTCGTAAAGTTTCTTATCATATCAGCATACATAACAAAGAAACCAAAGCCGTAATGCCAATATCCACAGCCCTCAAGGCACATTCCGTCGTCATTAAATCCGGAAAGATAGCATTCCATGGAACGGTCAAATCTGGGCTTCATGGACGGAACGAGCTCAGGTCGCATGAGCATAATAGTGCAGGCAACGCTTCCCATGCATACAGCAGTCCAATTCATTTTGCTGCTCTCCCACCAATCGTATGGCTCAACCGACGTTACAGGCTCAATTATTCTTCTGTCTATCTCAGCAACAATACGGTTTTTTATAAGCGGCTCCAGTCTGTCCTCCAGCATGGTGTAGATCTCTGATAGAGCAAATCCCGTTTCAGATGCGAAAAGATCAACGTGACTGTTATTGTTAGGCTCCAATTTACCCTGATGCTCGGGCAAGCACCAAGTATATTCATCACAGATGGCATATATCTGATCCATAAGTCGGATAAGATATTTTTCTTCCTCCGGGTAGATAAGCGAAAGTAATGCGGAGCAGTCAAGTGCCATGCGGCGTGTAAAATATGCTTCCTTATACACACTGGTATTTCCGGTAACCCAGAAGCGTTTGAAATCACTGTATTTCAGTTGCAGTATGGGACCGTTTTCAACGTGCTTTTCCCATAGTTCGAAAAGCTCGTCGCGGTACTTTTTAAAGCAGTCCTTTTCCCTTACCTCTTTCCAGAATTCCTTATCCGTTGCTTTTCCCAGTAAATTCATAATAGTCCTCCTCAGTATAGAATATCAAAAAAACACCTATACTATATCATAAAACTTTTGATTTTTCAACCCATTTCCGTATTTTCACCGCCGTCATTATTCACAAAAAAGAATTTTCAAGTGATATACAGATTTTTCTGTCAAGCCGCCGTTTCAGTCTTTCGGATCAAGTAATTCTTTCCGAAGCTGTTTTCTCCACCGGTGATTATAACAATAACAAAATGCCGATGAGGCTTCCCTTCGGACCCCTCATCGGCATTTTGGTTCTTAAATCAATATCGGGATCTCTGAATCGTGCTTACCGGTCGGTTTATTTTACCCTGTACTTCTCGGGGAGATCCTGAAGACCGTCGAGCACCAGGATATTGTTCTCGGTATCCAGATACATCTCAAAGGTGATATCTCCATCAAAGTACTGCAGAAGCTCCGCTTCATCGTAAACACCACCGTAGAAGGATATGCTCATATCCGAGGTGTATGCGCTTTTATCCGAATTAATGATGAATCCAACTATCTCAAAGATCATCACATCTCTCTCGGCATCATAGTAGTAGTTGGCAACGTATTTGTCTATGAACATATCGTCAGAGGTCTCAAGAGAGATAGTGTCATAGGCTTCCATTCTCACTATCCGGGGATCCATAGAAACCTCTCCTGCGGTTACAGAGCCATTTTCTATCATCTCTCGAAACAAAGTGGAAACGGTTACCTTAGCCTGATATTCGGGCATATGAATGATTATGAGCTCATCGCTCTCGGCATCCAGACTGAAGATAAATTCTTCACCTTCAGCAACTTCCATTTCTTCTCCGTTTTTGGGATCAATGATCATAAATCTGTCGATAACGATACGGTCACTCATAAGTGCATCCAGAGCTATCTCGCTTTCAAAAGGAACAAGCTCTACATAACCGCCGAGGTCGTAATCGTATATATCTATACTGAAGAAGTAGAAGCAAAGCTTTCCTTCACCGTCGATATACCAGTCCACGTCAAGATTCACGTCACCGTCCCAGGAGTTAAATTCTCCGTCGACAAGCTGCTGAGGAACTGTAGTCACACCGTCGGGAAGCTTAATTGCAACCTCTGTCTCACCTATATCCGAGACAGTAAACTTGAAGGTAAGCTCCGCCTTATTATAATTCTCATATCCCTCATAGTACTCCGATTTCTGTTCTACCGAGATCTCAAATAGTCCCTCAATGGACTTGATTGAAAGAAGTCCCTCGAAGTTAAAGTCGAGCTTTCCGTTCAGCTTGTGGAAGGTCATGCTCGCGGAGTCCTCCTTGAGCGAGCTGAATATGCCAATATCAAAGGTTTCCTCAAATTCAGCCAGTGTCATATCAAGGATAGAATCTATCATTCCAAAGATATCATCTGCGGTAGGAGCATCCTCGGGAGCTCCGGCGAACATCAAAACAAAGTCATACAGAGGAACCTCTCCGACGCCCTCTTCCTCCAGGAAGTCTGCGATCTTAAACGCCTGAGCCTGAGCCTTTGCCTCAGCTATTGCCTCGTCTATATCGACACGGTCCTCAACGGGATCCAGGCCGTTCTGAGCAACAATGACCTGCTCCATTACAGTCCACAGTCTGTCGTCGTTAACTATACTGTCATAGATAGCCTGGAGAGTGGTGTCGTAGTTCTGAGTAAGCCATGCATCAAGCTCTGCCACCGCTTCCTCTACGGTAAGTCCGGCAATACGCTCAAGCTCTGCCACCAGATCATCTATATCCAGATCCTCGTCTACCAGGTCAAGTGCATCGTTGACCACTTTTCTTACAGTATCATTTTCCATATTCAGACCTGCAAAGTAAGCCAGCAGCTCGTTTACAGAATCTGCCAGGTCAATGCTCCATGAGCCCTTGTAGTCACGGAGATTGATTACGGTCGCAATCTCAGCTCCAAGGCTTTGAAGCAGCTCGTTGCGCTCAGTCTCCGTCATTATCTCCTCGGAGAAAAGCTCATCAAGAACACTCTTGAGCTCATCGGGAATGAGTGTGATCTCCTGATAGACAGTGCCGTCCATGGAATCGTAGACTACGCCGTCAATGATGTAAACAGTATCGGTATCGGTATCAGTTTCCCTGTTGCCCTCATCATCGTAATCCACATCGGTCGATTCAACCTTTAAGACCGCGCTGAAGCCGCTCCCGGTCTTTGCAACAGTGATATCAACAACCACGGTACTTTCATATTTATATTCCTCGGAGTCGTAAACGCCTTCCTCAGCCTCGTACCAATACTTGTTTTCACTCTTGTCGGTAAGCTCCACCTTGATCTTCATGGACTTCGCCTTCTTAAGCTGCTCTTCAACAGATTTCTTAAGAAGCTTACCTACCACCGTAGGCTTGTCGTAATCGATAAACGTACTCTTACAGCCATCGCATTTTCCGTCAGCGTCCTCGTCTGTATGCACGGTATGAGTCTGATTGTCGCCGTTGGGGTTGTCAACGTTAGGATTGTCATCGGGGTTGGTATCATCCTTATCGCAAGCTATCATAGTGAATGCGAGGCATAAAACCAACATCAGAATAAGAAGCTTTTTCATGTCTTTTTTCCTTTCAGTATGTCTTTAGTCGTGTTTGTATATTTGAAGTATTTAGTGCCTATTCAATTTTTCTGTTACACCGGTTGGTGCATATTCCAAACCATTCCTCCCCTCTTCTGAAGTGCGTGCACTCGGAACAGGTCGTATCCTCGTTTTTTAATGTAACTCCGCTGTAACGGGCGCAGGCATCCTGCATCATGGTTACGAACGGCTCGCCTTCAGCGGTGAAGACCGGCTCCTTTATAAAATCAGGATAGATTACCACGGGCTCCGTGTGCCTGTCAATATCGGAATAATATCCGTACCGCAACTCAAAGCTCTTGTCGAATGTTTCAACGAGCCTGTAAAGCTCGCCCTCTCGGTGCCACAGCTCCTTTGGAGGATCACTCGTTTCGGGAATAACCTTCATCATGTTCGCGTCTCCTTTTCCCGGCGCTGAACTGCCATGCAAGAGGAGTGTCCCCGAGGCAGTGTGTCCGTCCTTACGCTAACATTATATCAGCTTCACGGCGAGTGCGGTACTACCCAAAAGCATTTTTTTAGTCCATATTTTTACACCGCCAAATATATCCTTTCTCGGTACATTCAGATATAAAAAACCGAGTCCTGTCAAAGAATAGACGCGAAGCTGGAGCGGGACATTCCCGATTTTTCACTGACTATACGTATCGCCTGCTTGACAGCGGACAGCGACAGATGCAGCTTGTCTGCGATCTCCTTATTACTCATACCGAAGGCGGCAAGCTTCGCCACCTCCCTCTCCTTCTGCGACAGAGTTGTGATAATATTTCTGCCCCTGACAGCACCGGAAAGTCTTGACCAGCCGTCGTTATATACCTTATAGAGGGCTTTTACCCGTTGCCATGCCGACAAATCTATCTCCGAAAGCCGTTTCTCGATCAGGCTGTCCAGCGCGCGGCAATACTCCGCAAGCAGACCGTAAAGTCTATCCGGCAGCACCAAGGCTATAGCTCTGTCAATATGCTTTATAGCCTCGTCATCTCTTCCACAGTTATGATATGTAGCAGCGCAGGTCATGCGAAGATATATCTCGGACATAACTGTATTGTTTGCATTTGCCCAAGATATAAGAGGCTCCATAGTTTTAGGCAGCATTGAAAGCAGTGAAAGACCGGTCATGCCCTCCATTTTAACCGTACCTGTAGCAACCGAATAGCCGGAGGCGTAAAGATACTTTGCATAGTAGACATTTGCCGCAGAGATGGCATCCCTGTGAAGGGGCTCAAAGCAACCGATAGTAAACCATTCCGGGAAGTTTTCTACATTATATAACATGATGTCCACCGCGCTGATGGCAAGCTGCATAACATCGCGGTCGTAATAGTCGGTCACCGGAGCTTCGGCAATATGTATCTTTGCTCTGCGCCACATCTCAATATCGCCCTTCCATATCGCGCACATTGCAAGCAGCATTCCTGCCGAAAGCACCGCGTAAAACCCCGAATGCTTGCCGAGAAGGTAGCTCGCGCTCTCGTAAACTCTGTCTATCTCACCGCGGGAATAGGCGACCTCCGCCTCAAACAGCACCCTCGCCTCGTGGTTATACGCAAGACTCTCGCCTACGCTGTCTGCTGTACCGGGAGTATTATAAAGATCGCTCATATATAAAAAGGGAGTTTTTCGTGGTAGCGGCATATCCTTATCCAGCTTCATTTTGCTCTCCCTGGTACGCCCGTCCACCGGCTTCTGAGCATCCTTAGGTATCATCCAGGAACGACCGAAGCGCATAGCGCCCACTACCTTTCCCGAAGCGCATAACGCCTGCACGCCCCGCTCGGACATCCCCCATTTTTCGGCTACCTCATATATTTTAAGATACTCCATGCTATCTCTCTTCCTCCTCCGATATTTCACGGTAGGTCACGAATCGTATCATGCGGATATACGCACGGTACACAGCTATATCATGCGGTTATCCGCATAATATTATAAACCATTTTTTCAGATATGTCAAGCCCCAAAACCATTTTGAACCTATTTTGTCCTCAAAAATTATGTAATCTTCAAAGGAAAACACCTCCCTCGCCCCCATATTCACCCGATGGCAGACGGAATGTGGCTTGCGCGCCGCTTTTCATTCATGTTTTTTATTTGGATCATATACTGTTAAGGGCGTTTCTCCATCATTTTTCCATTTGCTGCATAGGAGTGATTGATAAGCGCATATAAGTAAAATGGAGCGCGCCTTCAAATAATGAACAGAATATTGATACATTGTAAAAAATGGGGCGTTGCTATTGATTTATTCGGCGTTTAATGCTAAGATGTCCTATATAGATAATCTTTGATTATAGGTTCGCAACGGAATGTCGTACTTCATGAAAGATCTCACGATAAGCCTCGCTACGCAATTGCCGTCAGATCGCGCCGAGTCAGGCTTCTCCCAGTGGGGCGCCGACGGACTCATATCGTGTTAACACTGCGCGGATGCCGCGTGTTATAATAAACAAAAAACAAGTGTTTGAAAAGGAGAAAATCTTATGAAAAGAAGAAGACTCGTTATCACTTCCTTTTTGCTCGCTGCTGTGCTTGTAATGGGAATTGGTTTCGCAGCAACCGCCGATACTCTGTCGGTAGCCGGTGAGGTACACCTGCGTCCCTCATCCTTCGTTGCCACGGAGATCGCAGATGCTATTTATTTCTACGAGAAGAGCGACACGACCAACTACATGGAGCCTGTGATCACCACAAGTGAGGGCGCAAACCAGGATACCATATTCCCCGTTCTCGGCGCGGACGTAACCGGTGACGGCAACGCCTCCGTTACATTCACCATCAACGGTGTCGCAGGAAGAGAGACTCCCTACACGGTAACCACCGTATACAAGGCAGTCTACGAGGCACCCCCCGAAACTCCCAACCTTCCCGACGTAAGGCTCTCTGTGAGACCTGTAACCAGCGGAACCGAGTACATCCAGGATACGTTTACCGCCACTGCAAAGCTTTACAGCGACCAGGCATGCAACAATGAAATAACCTCCTCACCTATCGCTCCCGGCACTGTATTCTACGTATCTGTAACGATAACCTACACCCCCAACGTTGCAGTAGGCTCTACCCTCACCAGTGTCCAGGCAGGTAACGTTATCACCTACCTCGACTTCGAGATCGTTACCACTAATGCTTAAGGGTATATTTTAAGCATATCAAACTGAATTAAACCATTGACTGTGAAAGGAGGCTACGAAATGAGCAAGCTGAATACTGATGTAAAGATCGGATATGCTGTGGCTGTCGCTGATTTCGTAGCCGTCCTTATCACGCTTCTCGCGCCACCCGGATTTATTCGGTTTGTCGCGGCGGTGGTGATAACGGCAGCTGCCGTAGCATCGCGTAATCTTGTTAAAAAGAGATGCATCCTCTCTCATAACAAGGGTCAGGTGCTTATGCTTATGTCGGTTATAGCGCCGCTGTTTCTGGTTTTGTACTACTTGACGGGCTTGCATTACGGATTTGCGACAGTAAGCAAGGGAATGTCCCTTGAGGTTTTCTGGAAATTCGTTATTCCGCTTTCAGCCATCGTCGTTTTCTCCGAGATCGTAAGGTCAGTTCTGCTTTCCCAGAGAGGCAAGGTAATCACCGTATTGCTATATGGCTTCTCAATTGGAACAGAGGTACTTATCGCCGGCGGAATACGGGGGCTCACGACGGTATACAAGCTCATGGATTTTATGGGCATGACGCTTTTCCCCGCAATAACGGGGACCGTGCTCTACAATTACTTATCCAAGCGCTACGGAGCGGCGCCCAATCTGGTGCTCCGATTGGTTCTTACCTTATATTTATATTTTATCCCCTTCGTCCCCAACGTTTCTCCTGTTCTTCCCGCGTTCGCCACTACCCTGTTGCCTGTAGCGGTATACATATTTATCAGTCTGCTTTATGAAAAGAGGGACAAAAAGGCGGCGAACAGAAAAAGCAAGTGGCAGTATATTTACGTGAGCGTAAGCTCGATCCTCATGATCGCAACGGTAATGCTGATCTCCTGCCAGTTCAGATTCGGCGTTATTGTTGTTGCAACACCGAGTATGACCGACGCGATCAAGGTCGGTGACGCGGTAATCTACGAGGACTATAAACACTGCGACACACCGCAGGAGAATGACGTTATTGTTTTTACCAAGGATTCAAACTCGAAGATCGTTCACCGCGTGGTTGATATCGACGTGGTTGAGGGCCAGAGGCGTTACATAACCAAGGGTGACGCCAATGAAAACAACGACTCGGGTTACGTTACCGATGCGCAGATCATCGGCATTGTCAGATCTACCGTCGATTATATCGGATATCCCACAGTATGGCTGAGGGAAATGTTCAAATAATACGGAAAGGAGGCTTGTACCGTGTCTGAGGAAGAAAAGAGAATACGACTAAACTACAGAGTTGTTCGAAAAAAGAAGATAGCGCTTCAAGCCTATATCCTTCTTTGCGCGCTTGTCATCACCGTCATATCAGCGCTTCTGGCGGTCCTGTTTGACAAAACATATTACATTGACTGCGAGGAAACAAGCTCGGCAGACTATGGAGTACATCTTAAAGAAAACGACTATTACGACGAAACCTATCTTGGAAAGAATTACGCGTACATAGCATCCCTGATAGATCAGGTAGAAGCAAAGTTCTCCTACGAAATGCTTACGTATGCGCCCGAGCTGATTGATTTTGAATACACCTACCGTATCGACGCGATAGTTGAAGTCAAGAACGGCAGTAACGGAAAGGTCTTATTCGACCCGGTATATAACGTGGTCCCGGAGCAGACCCATGACGGTTCCGGTTCCGGTGTCCGTGTTACGCAGACCGTTCTTATAGATTACGATAAATACAACGAAATAGCGACTAAATTTATTAAAAAGTACAAGCTTGAGAGCGGTGTTAAGGTTGCACTTGTCATCAAGATGTCGGTGTGCGTCAAGGGTACCAGTGACCAGTTTGACAAAAACCAGACACTGAATTCACACGTTGCCTCGATAAGCGTTCCGCTTAATGCAAACACCCTTGAGGTAAGCATCACCTCTCAGGTACCGGATGCTCAGCATCAGATACTTTCGTACACCACTGAGAATGTTGCCGAGGTCTTCAGGATCATATCTGTGGTTTTTGCGATAATTACGCTGACACTTGGAGCTACGGTTCTCTGCTTTATCTATATCAGCAGAAACATTGACGTTACATATGAGATACAGGTTTCGCGACTGCTGCGAAACTACAAGTCGTTTATTCAAAGGATCAGCTCATCCGATGCCTTCGCGGAATACAAACGGCTGGAGGTAAAAACCTTTGAGGAAATGCTTGAGATACGGGATATTATCGAGGCGCCTATTCTCATGCATGAAAACAGCGACAATACCTGCACCGCCTTCATGATCCCCGCTGACAGCAATATACTTTATATATTCGAGATCAAGGTTGAGGATTACGATGAAATATATGGCGAAAGGGCAAACAACGAGGTTTAAGGAGAGGTTTAAGGAGAGGTTTACCGCGCGCATATCACACGTAAAAAACAAGGAGAGTGTTACTATGGTAAGATACAAGAGGTCATTTGCGATAGTAGCACTCTCCTTTATGCTTTGTATTCTTTCGATCGGATACGCCGCGGTATCGGATACCTTGGTGGTAATTGGTCAGTCAACCCTTCAGCCGCCAAAGCCCGAGGGACTGTATATCTTAAAGGTGGAGCTACAGAGTGAAAATAACGCGACAAGCGTGGATTTTGAGCACTTCACTCCAACCAATATGAAGGCAGTGATACACCCCTCCGGACAAAACGCCTCGATCATCTACAAAATAACCGTTAAAAACGCATCGACCATGACCTACCGCTATAGCGGCGTCGTATATGACCGCGATCTGGATTCCAATAATTACATCGGAGCGGGCATAACAATATCCACCTACGATAACGCCGGGGGAAGCCTGATCTTTGACTCAAGTGACACAGTAGAGCCGAACGAGGAAAGAGTATTCTACGCTAAGTACACGTTTGTCTCAGGCTTGGCAGGCTATACGTTTACACTGACAGTCAACTTTGATTTCTCTATCACGATAGACGGTATACATTCAAGCCTGCTTGAGGCGCTCAATAATCCGACGACATACCAAACAATAGAGGCGGCGTTCGACGCCAAATATTCCCAGACAGGCGAAACGGTAATTGGAAACATAGGGGATACAAGCAACGCCGATGCTCAGTTCATCAGCGAGCTGTTCGGTGATAATCCTACTATTAACATCGACGGTGTTGACGTACCGGTCAAAATTATGATCCGACGCGATAACATTGACGGAAGCGTATCCTCAGGAGACGGGGGTGAGCATGGTCCTCCCGGAAGCGAATATACCATTTATATAACCACGGACGAGCTGGACGGAAACGGAAACGCCGTAATGTACGCCATCTCCAATTCAAAGGGCGAGGACGGAAAGTGGCATCAGCTCGGACAGCTCTACGAGGGCACGGTAACCGTTCAGAACGGCAACGTAGACCCGGATTCCTGGCGAGCCACAGAGAATACGTACTATATAGGCAACATATCCTACAAGGTCGGCGTAGCCCAACACGGCAACGGCATAAACGATATAAAGACGTTGGAGCAGCTCATGCAGATAGACTTCAATTTCGACAGAGAAACCGGTAATGCTATCCGTTCAGGATTACTGTCCAATGTAAGAGCCATAATCTACGGCAATAACGTGGACAAAACAACGGAAGAATACCTAATGCTGCGCCAGGCGTTCGAAGAGGCGGAATGTTGCTATATCCTCCAGAATAACGGTAACGGTATTGACTTGAACTGGGGTATCTCGAGGGCTGAGGCTGTTCCCCATCTTATCAAGCTCTGGGAGGCGTACGATAACTACCGCGCTCTCCACCCGTGATAAAACCCAAGACTCCCCCCAAAAAATAAAATAATAAACGCTTATGACACGGTAAATCTACCGTATTCATAAGCGTTTTTGTTATTCTGAGGATCAAGGGTTCAATGCAATATCAAAATCGGCGGTTGCGCTGGCTCCTTCAGTCATTTTCTGACGAAAATGCCAGCTCCCTCCCGGAGGGAGCCTTACAAAGGTTCAATGCAATATCTGATTTAACATTTACGCACCCAATTCCCGCTCCGAGTTCTTTTTAAAATACTTGTGGATAATAACCACCACAACAGCACCTATCGCGGGGAATATCGCCGTCACCAGCATTCCCACCTTCATACCTACCTGCTCGGCAGTCAACGCACCGCTCTCCGCCAATTCTGCCGCAAGCTCACTCGACGCCACGGTATCAACCACTATACCCATAAGCTGGGGTGCAAACGAGGCTCCCAGGTCTCCGCCGGATGCCATAAGGGCATAAGCCGTAACTCCGCATCCGGGGAACTTTTCCTCCAGCATAATGAGAGAGCCGGGCCAAAGCATGGCGGTAAACAAGCCGGTAAGCACGCAGGCTATAAGCGATACTGTGCTGCTATTGGATAATCCCGCCGTAAGATAGCACGCTACCGCGCCGACCATACCGATAAAAAGCACAGGCATTATGCTTTTTCCGTACTTGGCATAGCTGATACGGGCAAATCCCAGCAGTATAGCGAACATAGCCAAGCCAATGATATCCCCTATTGCCTTGGATATATTCAAAGCGTTTTCGACGTAACCGGAGATCCAACTGGACATAGTATTTTCAGCGCAGCTTCCGAAGAAAATACAGGCAACGCAAAGCGCAATTCCGATCGCCCTTCTCTTAGCTCCTCCGACTCCGTCCTGGCTATCCGCCGGAAACATATCCGGCATAGGCGAGGCCATGAAAAGCGCCGCCGAGATAATGGGAAGTGCCGCAAAGAACATGGCAAGGAACATCCAATTACGGTTTCCGAAAAGAATGAAAAACACTGTGCTTATTATTACCACCGTGAATATTCCAAAGGCATATAAGGAATGTAGCGTGCTCATATCCCTTTGAGGATTATCCGATGGCATTGCGGCAATTACCGGACTCAACAGAACCTCTGAAAGCCCGGATGCAACCGAGAAAATCACTGTTCCCAAAAGTAATCCGGCAAATACCGCATTGGGAAACAGCACGGGGGAAAGGGCGAATATAAATAATCCCAGCGAGGTGATAAGAGGCATAACCTTTACCACTAACGGTATGTTAAAATGCTTTGAGAACGCGGTAAATATGAGATCTACCGCAAGCTGAGTGAAAAAGTTTGCCAGTACCAGCGTACCGAGCAGGGTGTACGATACTCCGTACATATCGTGAAAGGTAACAAATAACAAAGGAGGCAAGCTGAATACTGACGACATGGTAAAATACGCCGAGTAGCAGGCAAATCTTGTTAGTCTGAAATCCTTTTTGAGCATAATCCTTATTCCTTTGATTCCGGCTTTATTATATCTGATTGACGATTGTTTTTTAGTCACTTCAAGCCCAGTTCAATGGGTAAATCCTACCCCGTGCGCCTTCAGCGCGGATATACGTATACGCCTCTTCCCCAGCCGGTCTTTTCACCCTTGCGAATAAGCTCCGCATAGGCGCGACGGAGGGACGACTCCTGCGGAAGCTTGGAAACGTCTCCCGTATAGTAGGTATCAAAAAGCCGCCAGGTTTCCTTGTAATCATCATAGTATCCGGATTTGTAAATATCGTAATCCGACATAAATCCAAGCACGTTGCAGCCGGGCTTGAGTATTTCCGTATGCTTCGGGAACAGAAGCCATGAGTTGCACACAAAAACTACAGGCGCCTCATCCAGATATTGAGCAAAAAATTCCGCCGCCTGTGCGTAGGATTGCCGTCGGCTCTCCTCGTCCAATCTTCCCCCGGTCCTGGGAATATGCACGTTTATTACCGGGCTATCCGGGAAGAGCTTGATTCCCCTGCCCTTGTACTCATCTCTGAAGAGTATGATCTCAAACTGGAGCTTTCCAAATCCAAATCTGTTCAAATGGAAAAAGCCGGGAAACCAGTCTGCGACAAATGATCCGTACACGTTATGCACACATTTGCATTCCACAAGCTTGTATTTAAGATCATACATGGACGTAACGAATATCTCTCTGTCGATATCCGATACACGGTAATACTCCTCCAGCCGCCTTGAAAAGCAGATAAACATAAGCAATGCTCCAGTATATTGGTGAATTGCCGCGTCATCGGAGATATGCTTCATTTCTTCAATTGCCTTGCCGTAGTCTATATCACAGCTTTTTTCGTATCTGCCGAGAATATCGCCGAACCGCTCGGCGGTGTTAGGGGTTGCCATAATACTGTCATACGCCCCCAAAAGAACTTCTCTTGCCTCAACCGGATAGTCGAATTCCTCTAAAAATCCTAAGACATAGCTTCTCATGTTAATCACCATTCCTTTCTTCGGCTCTGCGCGCCGAAAGGCGCAAAGAGCGACGTGAAAGTATCTGCTACTTAGCTTTCAGCCGCGCAACATCTTTCACGCTACTGCCTCCTTATTTTGCATCATTTTTTAACTGTACCGTACAGATACGTATTATAGCATACTTTTTCTCTTTTTTCAATAGGTATCGGTTTTTTATTCCTTATAAATCGTTTTTTTACAACATAAGAAACTGTCACGCCTGTATTGACAACAGTTTCTTAAAGTGATATAATCAAGAAAAATGGCTGCGCTTGATCCAAACAAATAAAAAGGTTATGTCACACAGTCAGTCCCCGTGCAAAAGAAAAAAGGAGGGAATAAAGGATGCCAAGAAACGCAGGACGGGAATTATACACCAGGATCCCACCGCCCGGATCGCTGCGTGAGGTTCCCGGATATCTGAAAAGCATAATAGGCGGCTTTTTTACCAGGTTCTTTTACATATCGAGGCTTGTATGGTCCTCGGGAAAATGGATAATGTTCCTTTTGAGCTTTATGGCTCTGTTTAAGGGAGTCACACCGGTAATCGGTTCTTTACTCTCCAGAAATGTTCTGAACGAGCTGCAGAAAATCGTAAAAAGCGGAGCTTTACCGGAATCCGAATTCTGGACCTCTCCAATCTGCTATTTTCTGATAGTTCTGTTCGTTTACCGTTTGCTTCTGCGAATCGTCAACGAGATCAACAATGCGCTGAACAAGATCGCGGGAGAAAAAGTGATACAGCAGGTCAAGCTTCACATTATGGAGAAATCCAAGCAGCTCGACATTGCCTCGTACGACAACCCGGATTTTTACGAGCGAATGGAAAACGCAAACCGCGAGGCGGGGACCAGACCTCTCGGCGTGGTTTCCGAAACCTTTGGGATAGTCAGCCGCGTCATCGAGCTTGTAAGCTATGTGGTGATACTTGCGACCGCACCCGGACTTTGGTGGGCAACACTTGTCATAATCGGAGTATCCGTTCCCTCCGCGATAATTAATTTTGTATACAGAAAAAAGACCTTTCTTTACATGAGGCACCGCTCAAAGGAACGCAGGCAGATGGGTTATTATTCCGGACAGCTTGTAAACAAGGGCGTGGCAAAGGAGGTTCGACTGTTCGGTCTTGCTGACCTGTTCATCGGTCGCTTTCTGGACGTTTTCCGGGAGTATTACCGCGGCGTTCGAAAACTGATAGTCAGCGAGACCGCGTGGCACATAGTGCTCGGAATTATCTCCTGTATAACCAATCTGACCTTTTATTTCCTTATTGCAAGACTGGTATTTATCGGTGAAATAATGATAGGTGACTACACCCTCTTCACCGGCGCCATCGCATCGGTACACGGCTGTATCGCAACCCTCATCAGCACCTCTGCTCACATATATGAGGGTACACTTTTTATCGACAACCTTATTATGTTCCTCAACGAGCCGCAGACAGTAGCGGACCCCGAGAACACACCCAAAAGTCTTGAACACGGCACAGGGCATACTCTGGAGCTCAGGGACGTTACCTTCCGTTACCCGGGCTCCGACAGAGAGGTCATCAGCCATGTCAGCCTTACAATTCATCCGGGAGAGCGAGTGGTTCTGGTGGGGCTTAACGGCGCGGGAAAGACCACGCTTATCAAGCTGATAACCAGACTGTACGATCCCACAGAGGGGGAGATACTTCTCGACGGCGTAAATATCAAGGAGTATACTCTTTCAGATCTGTACTCAATGTTCGGCATCATTTTCCAGGATTTCGGAAGATACTCTGTATCCGTAGAAGAAAATATCCGCTTCGGAGACCTGCAAAAGGCTCACAGCGAGGGAGATATCCAGTATGCCGCTTCACAGAGCGCCGCAAGCGAATACATAGAATCTCTCCCCGAAAAATACGGTACTCCGCTGACACGGGTATTCGAGCCCAACGGAACCGAGCTTTCAGGCGGTCAGTGGCAAAAGCTTGCCATCGCAAGAGCATTTTACGCAGACTCGGATTTTCTGATCCTTGATGAGCCAACCGCCGCCCTTGACCCGCTTGCCGAGCAGGAGATATACAATCAATTTACAAAGCTTGGAGAGAACAAGAGCACTATTTTCGTTTCCCACAGACTGTCCAGCGCAACCACCGCAGATCGGATAATCGTATTAAAGGAAGGAAAACTGATTGAAACGGGCACTCATCATGAACTTATGGAGCTAAAGGGTGATTATTACACACTGTTCAGTACCCAAGCAAACAGATACAAGGATTCATAAAAAGGAGAACATCATGGCATTTGAATTTGTCGACATTATGCGCGCGCCGGATTCAGCGGTTGGTGCCACTGAGAAATCCCCCTTCCGTTTTGAGGAAAAGGAATTCGGCCCCTGCTCAGACGTTAAGTTTTCATACGATATCGGAGAAAGCTCCTGCAAGGTGACGGTGTATCCCAGCGGCTCTCCCGTCAAATATCTTAAGCTTCGATTCAGAGGCGATATGTCCTTTGTCGAAAGCGTTTACAGCGAGAGCTGGGAGAGAGTCGGAAGAGGCGCTTATGCCGAATGGCGTTCGGTAATGCCCCACCGCCCGCTCCCATGGTTTTGCTATATAAAGGGTGCCGGGCGTTACGGCTGCTACGGTGTCAAGACCGGACCGGACTGTCTGCCCTTCTGGCAGGTGGACACAAGAGGAGTAACTCTGTTCCTCAATCTGTGCTGCGGCAACGAGGGAACGGATCTTGCGGAGCCGATAGTTGCCTGCGAGGTAGTACAGTATTTTTCCGAGGAGGGGGCGGACGCGTACAAGGTAGCTCAACGCTTTTCTCGCATGATGTGTGACCGTCCTGTGCTTCCCAAGGCGCCCGTGTTCGGGGTAAACAATTGGTATTGGGCATACGGAAGGATCAGCTTCGACAGCATTATGGGCGAAACGGATTATCTGATGAAAATGTGCGAAGGCACGGTAAATCGCCCATATATGATAGTAGACGACGGCTGGCAGTACAACAGAACCTACAGCGGCGGAGCATATATCGGTGGTCCCTGGGAAATGCCAAACGAAAGAATCGGAAATATGACCGAGCTTACCGACAGAATACACGCCAAGGGTGCTAAATGCGGACTGTGGTTCAGACCGCTGCTTACACTGGGCAATATCCCGGATGAAGCATTGCTCACCAAGGCTCAGAACGGAGGCTTGATACTGGATCCGTCTCACCCCTATACACTTGAAAGAGTGCGACGAGACGCAGAGCGGATACGCTCCTGGGGATTTGATCTTATAAAGCACGATTACTCCACCATAGACATTTTGGGAATAGACCCATTTTCCGCGGACAACGTATTTAACTTCATGAAAGCCGCAGAAGGACGCATGAGGCGCAAAAATAAGACCACCGCTACGGTAATAAAGGAGTTCTACCGTGCGATCCAGGACGGAGCCGGAGATGCTGAGATCATCGGATGCAATACGGTCAGCCATCTGACCGCAGGAATACATTCCACCTACAGGACAGGAAATGACACCAGCGGAAGACATTTTGAGCTTACCCACAGACATGGCGTAAACAGTGTTATGCGTTTACCGCAAAACGATGCTTTTTACCGCGTTGATCCGGATTGCGCGGCGTTCACTGCACAGGTCGATCCGCAATTGAACCTGGACTATCTGGAGATGTGCGCCGTAACCGGAATGACCACTCTTGCCTCAGTGACTCCGGGTATTCTGACCGAAAGGGAAATGGAGCGGATAAACGGAATATTCCTGCTGGCGGATAAGGACGAGATGCGTTTGGGCATCAAAAACTACGATCGCACGGCAAGTCCCGAGATATTCACCGATTCCGACGGCTCCACCGTTCGGGAATACAACTGGGAAAGCGCGTACGACGGCTCAAGATCCGTTTACACCTGGATGCAATAATACTTTACCGCCGAATGCGCTGAGCTCTGCCCTGCTCATCCCTTCCCCCTTGTTTACAGACTTTCCCCCTTGTTTACAGACCTTCCCCCTTGTTTACATCCCTTCCCCCGTGTTTACAGGCCTTCTCCCATGTTTACAGGCCTTCCCCCATGTTTACAGGCCTTCTCCCATGTTTACAGACCTTCTCCCATGTTTACAGACCTTCTCCCATGTTTACAAAAAGGAGATTGACAAATCGGAGCAAGTGTGTTATACTTTATAAGACAAATTATTAAAATAAAGTGAGGGTTAAACAATGAAAATCGCACTTATCAACGAAAACAGCCAGGCGGCAAAGAACGCACTTATATGCGAAACACTCAAGAAGGTGGTTGAGCCTATGGGGCATGAGGTACATAACTACGGAATGTATTCTGCCGAAGACAAGGAGCAGCTTACCTACGTTCAGATAGGAATTCTTTCCGCAGTTCTTCTCAATTCAGGAGCATGCGATCTGGTCATAACCGGATGCGGCACCGGCGAAGGCGCAATGCTTGCGTGCAACTCCTTCCCCGGAGTTCTCTGCGGACACGTAGTGGACCCTACCGACGCATATCAGTTCACCCAGGTAAACAACGGAAACGCCATCGCTCTTCCCTTTGCAAAGGGCTGGGGCTGGGGCTGTGAGCTTAATCTGCAGTACGTTTTCGAGAAGCTGTTCGTTTCCGAGTGGGGACTTGGTTATCCCCGTGAGAGAGCGGTTCCCGAGCAGAGAAACAAGAGGATCCTCGATGAGGTAAAGAAGGTAACTCATACGGATATGATATATATTCTGGAAAACCTTGACCGCGAGCTGGTAAAGGGTGCGCTGGGCGGAGCAAAATTCGCTGAGCTCTTCTTCCCGAATTGCAAGGATCAGCGCATTGCCGATTGCGTCAGAAGCATTCTTGCCTGATAGCATCAGCGCGATCACAGAGTAAGATCGCGACAACCTAAACGCGATCTATTCCGACCCTTGGATTTCTACCAAAAGGGCTGAGTCATTCAGAGCAGATCAAAACACACGGCAAAAACAGGAGCTCTGTCAAGCGCAGAGTCCACCAAAACCTTTTTCACGGTAGAAATTCCTGCGAATTTCAGCTTTCATGTGTGTTTTTACAGCCGCCTTCCGAGTCTACCGCGTACCGTCAGTACGCCTTAAAGGACAAGTGCCGCGGCTTCTGCATCCGGGCTGATTCAGCCCTTTTCAGCGCGAAAAGGGTAATCAAGCAATAATAAAGACTGCGGACTTATCCAAGCCGCACAGGAGATCAAAATGGGCTCAAGAATTCAGGTATTGGTCGCCTCAATGCACCAAAAGAACCGCTTACTACCGATCGAAATGAACCTTCAATCGGATGCGATAATCGGAAACCAGAGCAATGAAAACAAGGTCGAGTGCTTTGAATATAACGGACACGAGATAAAATACTACTCATTTGCCGAGCGAGGCGTGGGATTGAACAGAAATAACACTCTTATGCGTGCAGATGCAGAATACTGTCTTATTGCTGATGACGATATGAAATATTACGACGGTTATCCGGAAACGGTGGAAAAAGCATTTGCGGAGCATCCCGATGCAGACGTGCTGATCTTTAACGTGGACGAGCCTATGAGAAAGCCCTACGTTATCAGAAAGGCGCACAGGGTAAATCACTTTAATTATATGCGATACGCCACGTTCAGATTTGCTTTCAGAACGGAGGCGATACGCAGACGGGGAATTGCGTTCAATCTTTCTTTTGGCGGCGGAGCTAAGTATTCCCACGGAGAGGACAGCCTCTTCCTCTGCGACTGTTTGAACAAGGATCTGCGTATAATGGCGCTTCCCATCAGCATCGCCACTCTGACCTATACCCGTGAATCCACTTGGTTCAAGGGATTTGACGACAGATATTTTTCCGATCAAGGCGCGCTTTTTGCGGCAATTTCCCGCAAAAGCCTTTCCCTGCTCTGCTTGCAGGACGTAATACGTCACAGAAAAAAATATGCCGTCCACGGCAGCGTGGTCAAAAACTACCGAATGATGAAAAAGGGCGCCAACGCCTTTTTGAAAGATAAAAAATGAAACGAACACTAAAGACCGCTTTTCTTGCCACTTTGCCGGTTATGACAGGGTATCTTGTGCTGGGCTTTGGGTTTGGGATCATCATGCGGAGCGAGGGCTTCGGAATACCGATTACCTTCGTTATGAGCTTGGCTATATATGCGGGCTCAATGCAATACGTGGCGGTTGGTCTGATGACCGGCGGAGCCTCACTCATCACCACTGTGCTTACTACACTGATGGTAAATGCCCGTCACCTGTTTTACGGAATCTCAATGCTTGACAGATACAGAGATACGGGTAAGGCAAAGCCGTATCTTATATTCGGGCTGACAGATGAGACGTATTCTCTGGTCTGCGGAGAGCTGCCGGATATAGACACAGTCCATACAAGAGCATATTACATTCTGGTTACCCTCTTCGACCACTTCTATTGGGTGCTGGGCTCTGTGCTCGGTGCAGTTCTCGGCACACTTGTCAGCTTCAACAGCGAGGGAATAGACTTCGCGCTTACAGCCTTGTTCGTCACAGTGTTTCTTGATCAGTGGTTAAATACCAAAAAGCACGCGCCTGCGATTATCGGCACAATAACCTCGACAGCCTGCCTGCTGATCTTCGGCAGCGATAGCTTTCTTATTCCATCCATGCTTGTGATCGCCCTTATCCTCAGCCTATACAGATCGGAGGATAAGAGCAATGAATGAAGCCTACATCTGGCTGACCGTAGCGGCAATAGCTCTGGTTACGGCAGCAATAAGATTCCTGCCGTTTGCCGTGTTTAACGGCGGCAGAAAAACGCCACGGCTGATCGAAAAATTAGGCGGCACCCTCCCGTATGCCATTATGGGTATGCTTGTGGTGTATTGCCTTAAAGATATGAGATTCACCGCAATTGAAGGCTTTTTGCCGCAGCTCATTTCCTGCGCCGTGGTAGGAATACTGTACCTTTGGCGGCGCAACAAATTGCTCAGTATCGTTACGGGAACGGTTTGCTATATGCTTCTGGTCCAATTGGTATTCTGATACAGCAAAATGCAACCAATCACAAAAAAGGAGTTTATCCGAAATGAAGAAGTACATACTTGCTCTTGACGAGGGCACCACCAGTGCCAGAGCAATACTTTTTGACCGTGAGGCAAGGATAGTCTCAATGGCTCAGCATGAGTTTTCGCAAATATATCCAAAGCCGGGTTGGGTTGAGCAAGATCCCATGGAGATATACGCAAATCAATATGCCTCGCTCACCGAATGCGTGGCAAAAAGCGGAATATCGGCAGATGAGATCGCGGCAATCGGAATTACGAATCAAAGAGAAACCGTAGTCGCGTGGGACAAGCGCAGCGGCAAGCCGATATGCAACGCTATAGTATGGCAATGCAGGCGTACCGCAGATATCTGCGCGGAGCTTGAAGCAGCCGGACACGCAAAATACATTCACAGTATCACCGGACTGAGAATAGATCCTTATTTTAGCGGAACCAAGATAAAGTGGATACTGGACAATGTTCCCGGGGCTCGCGAGATGGCAAGCTCGGGGGATCTGATGGTTGGAACTGTGGACACCTGGCTGATCTGGAAGCTTACGGAGGGCAAGGTTTTCGTCACCGACCGCACCAACGCCTCACGAACCATGCTTTGCAATATACACACCGGTAAATGGGACCCGAAAATGCTGAGCATACTCGGTATTCCCGAAAATATCCTGCCGGAGATAAAGAGCAGCAGCGAGGTCTACGGCGAGCTGAAATGTATGGGAACCATCCTCCCGATAGCCGGAATAGCCGGAGATCAGCAGTCGGCACTGTTCGGTCAGGGATGCTTTGAATTCGGACAGGCAAAAAACACCTA
>JAFVTO010000172.1 GCA_017503165.1 Clostridia bacterium
CGCTCAGCGTGATATTACTCGCCTCACTCGTAGTGATATTGTTCCCGACGGTCGCAGTGATATTATATTCGCCTTAAAAATCAACGCGCAAAGCGCATATCACGTCCGAAGGACATATCACGCACTTGTGCATATCACTCGCCAGAGGCGAATATAACTGGCGTATCTGCTCTACGGCAGGTACGCCAAGACGGGCTTTTTTTATTGCGTAAACCGGCTCTGCCGCCGCGAGTTTCGAGAGAAATTCGGGGAAAGGCGGCAGAGCGGACACGGCGCGACGGGGGAGGGAGAACAGATCAATCTCCATAACAATCCCATATCCAAAAGTTTTTGCCCCGCTTTTCTTTCAAAAAGCGGGCGTACCACAAAACGACTGTACCCCCAAGCGACTGTACCCCCAGCGACCGTACCGCCAAGCGGGGGTACTCTTGCGACTATGAGATTTTAGCCGGTAGTCTGAGCTTCGACGAGGCGTTTACCGCAGTATTTAGCGCGGAGCTTAGGCTTTTCGATTTTACCGGTAGGGTTACGCGGGACTTTATCGAAGATAATTTTTCTGGGTCTTTTATATCTGGGCAGAGCTTGGCAGAAGTTATTGATATCATCTTCGGTACAGGTTACACCTTCTTTGAGCTGAATGATAGCTGCGGCGATCTCGCCCAATCTTTCGTGTGGCAGACCGATTACGGCTACATCGCTGATAAGCTCGCAGGAGCGGAGGAAATCCTCGATCTGAACCGGGTAGAGGTTTTCGCCGCCGGTGATAATGACGTCCTTTTTTCTGTCTACCAGGTAGATAAAGCCGTCTGCATCGCGTTTAGCCATATCTCCGGTATAGAGCCATTCGCCCTTGAGGATATCTTCTGTTGCTTTAGGGTTTTTGTAGTAGCGAAGCATAACGCCCGGACCCTTTACAGCCAGCTCGCCCACTTCTTCTGCCGCGGTAATATCCCGCCCGCGGTCGTCCACGATCTTAGCTTCCCAGAGGTAGCCCGGTACACCGATAGCGCCGACCTTATGAATGTTTTCCACACCCAGGTGGACACAGCCGGGGCCGATGGATTCGGAAAGACCGTAGTTGGTATCGTACTGATGCTCCGGGAAGACCTCCTTCCAACGTCTGATAAGGCTGGGCGGTACGGGCTGAGCACCGATATGCATAAGGCGCCAGTGGCTCAGATCGTAGTCTGAGAGCCTGATGTCGCCTCGGTCGATGGAATCCAGGATATCCTGCGCCCACGGAACAAGCAACCAAACTATAGAGACCTTCTCCTCGGATACAGCCTGCATTATCCATTCGGGGCTGACACCTCTGAGCAGAACCGCTTTACTTGCGGAGAGCAGGGAGCCGAACCAGTGCATTTTCGCGCCGGTATGATAGAGGGGCGGAATGCAGAGGAAAACGTCGTTATGCTGTTGATTGTGATGCTTCTGCTCGGTGCGGCAGGAGTTGATAAGCGCCTTGTGGGCGTGAAGGATGGCTTTGGGGAAACCTGTGGTACCGGAGGAAAAATAAATTGCGGCGTAGTCGTCCTCGTCCAATTCCACTGCCGGAGGGATGCTGGAGCAATAGACCGACATTTTTTCGTAATCGTCTGCGAAATCCGGAACATTTGCGCCAACGTAGAAAAAGTTCCTGACACCTGCAAGCTCTCCAAGCACCGTCTGAACGCGCTCGGTAAACTCAGGTCCGAATACCAGTACGCTTACGTCCGCCAAGTCGATACAGTACTTTATTTCGTCTGCGGCGTATCTGTAATTCATGGGGACCGCGATAGCTCCGCACTTAAGTATTCCGAAATAGATAGGAAGCCATTCAAGAGAGTTCATGAGCAGGATAGCTACCTTATCACCCTTCTTTACGCCTCGGGTGAGAAGCAGATTTGCAAATCTGTTAGCTCTTATATCAAATTCCTTCCAGGTCAGCTCTCTGCGGTATTTTTCGCCAGCCGCGGACTCGATAAGGTTGAACTCCTTCCAGGTCACGTGCTCCGCAGGTCTTTTGGCGGGATTGATCTCAACCAGACTTACTTCGTTTGGATAGAACTTGGCGTTCTTCTCCAGCACCTCCGTAATGATCATTGCTTGTATATATCCTTTCTTTATATGCGTTTTACGCGTTATTTTAAAAATAAAAACCGCCCTCGAAGCAAACGGCTGTCCCGTATGCTCCGAGGGCGAATGCTTCAAAATGAAATATCCGCGGTACCACCTCGGTCTGTCCGTCGTCTGAAACGGACCTCAGCAAGCGCTTTCCCGACATAGCCTGCGGTGAGACTGCGGAATTTACGCCCTGCCCCTATAACGGTGGGCAACCGTTTCGGCTTACCGAGCCTGCCTTTCCGGATAAACTCCGATCAAGTCTGCTCCTTCGGCGAAATGCTCACGGGCTGTATTCCGCGAAGCTCCCCTACCGTCTCACAGCGACCGACGGCTCTCTGAAAGGCTCTGCTTGCGTACTATTTCCCGATCAACGCTTTTTCTGAATTATAACACCTTTCTCCCTTTTTGTCAAGAGAAAAAACAAATATTTCCATATTTCAATATTTCAATATTTCCCAAAAATAAAGTCAATTGCCTGACGAATAATCTCAAATACAAAGTCAAGTATTTTTCGAATATTCAAAAATCCGGTATGCCAAACATCGGAAGCATAAGCTCACTGACCGTAAGCCGCCTCAAAAAGCATCTCCATGCGCTCCTGCCTGCCCTCAAGGTACAGAGCGGCAAACAATGCCTCCATTCCCGTAGCCTTGCGGTAGTCCGACACCTTTGCGTTTTTGGGCACAGTATGCGAATGTGTATTCCTTCCGCGCTTGAACACGGCAAGCTCATCCTCGGTCAGCAAGGGGAGGATCTTATCTATTGCCAGGCTCTGCGCGGAGGCGCGAACGTAGGAATCCGCTATTTTATTCATAGCACCAACGTCTCCCTCGCCTCTTTGGATCAACAATTTGCGAACCATCAGCTCGATCACCGCATCACCAAGATAGGCAAGTGTGGCTCCGCTAAGCTCTCCTGTATTCATAAACATAGAATTCCTTTCGTTTCGGAGATATTGCTCATTGAAGGAGCTGCCTCTCTGCCGTGCGGTCATACGGCGATGGGAGGCAGCTCACGGTTTCTGTATACGAAGGAGCTATCTCCTTCAAGCATTAAAGATTATCCGATTGTAAAAGTCAAAAAAGTCAATCGGCTAACATTAAAGGTCATGGCAGCGCGCAACCGAGGTCAGATCACGCAACGGATGTAACGGTACCAGAACTGCTGAGTCCTGCTCTTTGAGCGGTAGACGTCCTTCCACAGACCGTCCAGATACTCGGCGACGGTGGAAAGCTCGGCTTTTGAAACGCCGTTTCCAAATTCCTGCTTCTGCATGATATTCATTATACTGCTGAATGGCATACTGCGTCCCAAGGGGCTATCCTCCTCCATACGCCTGGCGTATTCCTGAGGAAGCTCACCGAGATTAGGCGTACAGCCGCCCAGGGCAAACATGTTGAATATCTGTATATTGATCTCCTTGGCGCGCTCTTCAAACTCATCGTCTTCAACTGAGCCGTTTATGGCGTCTGTTATTCGCTGCCGTCGCCGGAGCAGGATGTTTTCAGCTCTTTGGCGAAGCTTGGTATAGGCAAAGTATCCTAATCCGATCACTGCGAGTATTCCCAGCACCGTTCCGACTACCTTTCCTGTGGGGAAGGGAGTGGCGACGGGCTCCGGAGGCAGCTCCTCCGGCGGAGGCAACGGCTCCTCGGGATTGGCGTGATCGTCTCCGTTTCCGGTGTTGGTTCCGGGGGTTCCCGGAACGGTTGATGAGGAGCCGTTTTCTATGACCGAGCCATAGAAGGTCCTCAGATACTGCTTGGTGGTTTCATAGGGCATCCATCCGTAGCCCTCGTAATATACCTCTACCCATGCGTGAGCCTGGCGGTCGGTGACCTCGCAGACGTACATACCGGTGCTCTGACCGTCCTCGTCCTGCTCCGGATTAAAGCTGGAGGCGATATAGCCCTCTACGTATCTGGCGGGAATTCCCATTGAGCGGAGTATCAGAGTCGCGGTGGTTGCGAACTGTACGCAATATCCCTCGCGAGTCTCGCGCAGAAAGCTGTCGTATCCCACCAGTGACGAGGGAAGCCTGGGCTCGAGGGAGTAGCTGAAATTATCGGTGAGGAACTGAACCACCGCTATGACCTTGTCGTGAGTGAAGGCGTCCTCGCCTACCTCAGCCAGGATCTCAGTCGCATACTGATCTATCAAAGCAATACGGTGATTGCTCTCGCGGCCGTACATTTCCTCCACATATCGGCTGTATTCATTTACCAGTGTAACGTATCTTGCGTAGTAGAGCTCTTGGTCGATCTTGGACATGGCAATGAATTTGTCAAAATAGGTCTCCTGACCGATAAGCTCGGAAAAGCCGTATTTGGTCAGCACTTCTTCTACCGGCGCATCCTCTTTGTGGTACACCATGTACCAACGCATCAGCTCGCACATCGCCTTATAGTAGTTGAGGTCAGTCATAAGGTTTGCGCCGAAATTCTTGTTTGACATGATCGGAACGTAGGTCTGAGTGGAATATTTCTTGTGGAGATTGAGCCATCCCGTAATGTAGATGCCGTCAAAATACGAGCGGTGGTCGTACTTGTAAGTACCTTCTCTTTGCTCGTGCTTTAGAAGCCCGGAGGTACCCATGATGCTGGGGATATAAAGCAGGTTTCCGGTGCCCTGACCAAGCTCCATTTCAACATTGAGATACATGGAGATAAAGCCGTCGTCAAAGTTGTTGGTGTACCCTTTCTCCGGATCTATCTGCAAAAGAGAGGGATCGATCATTTCATAGAACGCGCCGGTCATGTATTCGGTGTGGTACGCCCCGTCGGAATATCCCGCATTTATCGCCTCCATTTCAAAGCGGTCGTTGAAGGCGGCGAGCTGATCGTTGGTAACGGTTGTCCAGGAGGTTCCGTCAAATCCGGTGGCAAGCCAGCCGCGGAGATAGATGGGCAGATCTCTTGTATAGGCGGTTTCCACCGTGACGATCTTTTCGCCGGTGAAGACAAGGTGCTTTGCGGTAACGTTTCTGGAGTTGAACTCGTCCATGTTCTTGACGATTCCCATATCCTTAAGATTGGGAGCGTTTCCGGTGATGACCGAATCCACTACGTCGCGGGCAATGTCCATTGGGCCGCTGATATACTTTATATCGCCCCACTGATTCTTCACGGTAAGCGCAGGGATGACCACCGAAAGGAACGCGATGAGCAAAGCAGCCGCTCCTGCGTAGCCGCCCAGGGAGGCGGTGTTCAGTCTGTCCTTGCGCTTGGTTTTGAAGTTTGCATCGAACATTTTCATTACCGTAATTGCAAACAGAGGGAGCAGGGTAATGGCAAAGCCCCAGTTGGATGAGCTGAGATTGAAGGTGAATCCGCACATAAGTATCCCGAGGCTGACAGCCAGAGTGGGCAGCAGAACGGTTTTTCTTACGGTGCAGACCGAGAATATAAGGGAGAGTGCTATTGCCGCGACGGTTGCCGCGCCTCTGTGGAGCTCAACAGCGGCTAGCCCCATATCCGATGCCTCTTTTATGTATACCGAGTAGTTTTTAAATCCAAGGCTTACCAGCCGCCGCATTGCCGAGTCTACCGTATAGTTGATGCTTCCCGTAAGGTATGCAAAAATGTTGGGATGAAGCGCTACCGTAATTATCGCTGAAGCTGCCGCAATTCCCAGAGCTATAAGCACCGTTTTTTTTCTGCCAACCAACAGCAGGCTGAATACAGAGGTGGTCACGAGAGCTCTCAAAAGCAGCCCGAAGGTTCCGCAGCCCAGCACAAGGGCGTCATCGACAAAAAGAAGAAGACCGAATGTGAGTAGCATTACGCAGAAGGCACGAAGCATAAGCCCCATCCCCAGCGTGGTGCCGTTCGTCGGCTGAGCCGCAGGAGAGTATTCGTAGTTCTCCCACTTATCCTTTTTATTTTCGCGCGCATCGGCGCCGACGTTAATATCCAAAGCTTGTGTTTCCTTTCTTTAGGGGTTGCCAAGCATTCCGCGTGAGCGGTAAAGGCTTGTTCAGTTACCCGCGCATTTTTCCGCAGTTGTCTCGGTAACGCGGATGTTATGGTTTGCAAATACGCGCTTGCATCTGTTGAAGTAGTTGGCTCGCTTCTGTCTTACCTCGGGATTGTTTACCTTTTCCAGAGGATTGTAGAAATATACCTCGACCGAGCTTCCCGGGCCGCCTACAAGCGAGGCGGACACGGTTACATCTGCCAGGAATTCTCCGTCCAGATAATCAGTAACGTAGACCAGAGTAACGCTTTGAGTCTCGTTTACCAGAGAAGTGAGCTTGCCAACACGGTAGGTATCACTGCAGACGGGTGCGGTGGCAAGCATACGGAGTACGTTCTCCAACTCATCCGAGGTGGCGCAGGGATACATCTGTATTCCGCCCTTTCCGCGGCTGTCGTACCACACGGGAACGCAGGCGTTGCCCTCGAGCAACGTTCTTGTGGCTATGGCGAGGGCAAGCTCCACCACGCCGTCTACTCCGTGCTCGTTTATATCGTCGTCATACGCCGCATGCTCGTATGGATCGAAGTGCGCCGCCAGGTCGCAGAACAGATAGACCGTTTTTCCGGTGTTCATATCGTACTGCTTTACCTGGAGATCCTCGGATTTTGAGGACAACTTCCAGTGCACGTTCTTCATGGGATCGCCCGGCTCGTAGCGTCTGATGTCGGAAACGTCGTTTCGGTCAATTCCTATCACCGCGCGACGGATGTCCGTGGAGGTATCCGATACGGAGCGGTTGAGCTCCGCGGTCATGCTGAAGCGCCTGGGCATAACAAAGATCGAGCGGTAGTTATACAGTCTGATCTTAAATCTGAAAAGTCTGAAGAAATCGTATACATACAGACAGTCCACGCCAACGTCGTAGGTTCCGCGGTAGGCAAAGGTAACCTCGCTCTCGATAACGTAGTCCGCGTTTGGAGGCGCGGCTATCCGTATCCTTTTCAGCGAGCATCTCAGCGCATTCTTATCGGGCAGACGGAAGTCCGCTTCCGCAAAGGGAACGGGGAAAAAGGAATGGTTGACTATCTGTATTTTGAACTTGGTGGGCTTGTTCTTTATTACGTTCATGTCCGAATGATCGACATACGCGTCCATGGATGCGAATATCACCAGCGCGTATATCAGATTCAATACCGGCCAGGTCAGAACAAAAAACAGAAATACCGCCGATAGCGGCGAGTGCAACGCCTGGGTAAACAGCACGGCGATAACCAGAAGGATCAGATAACCGATCATGCCTCTGCCGAAGCCAAAGAAGCTTCTCTCTTTCAGCTCCTTTTGTCCGGAGTTTTTAGGCCCCAGACCAAAGCTTCCGCTTTGCTTTTTGTTTACCTTTGAGACCAGCTTTCCACCCTTGTCTGCCGCTATGCGCGCTCTTTGTCTGACGGTGTGAATGATCTTTCTTATATCCATATTTTCTGCTTTTCTCTCATTGTACGGCGATGCGGATCGGCTGACTTTGCCAACCTCGCAGCGCTGTTATTATTTCTTACCCAGATAGGGTGCCTCGGTTCTGCGAAGAATATCGTCAAGAATGTCGTTGGCGGTTATCTTGTTGAGCTTTGCCTCCTGGCGGAGAGTGATACGGTGACCGATAACTCTCTTGTAGAGAACCGCCACGTCCTCGGGAAGCACGTACTCTCTTCTCATCATGAAGGCATACGCCTGGGCGGTCTTCATAAGCGCAAGAGATCCGCGGGGGCTGGAGCCGAGAGTCAGATATTCGCTGGTTCTTGTAGCCGAAACGAGGGCAACGATATATGCGTATATAGCATCGTCGATATGTACCTTTCTGACCTCGCCGCGCAGCTTTTCGAGAGAATGGGCATTGGTGACCGTCTCGATCTTTGCAGAGGGATCCTCCACTCTTCTGTCGGAGATAATGTTGATCTCCTCCTTTGCGCTGGGATAGCCCATGGAAAGCTTCATGGCAAAGCGGTCCAGCTGAGCCTCGGGCAGAGGATAGGTTCCCACAAATCCGGAGGGGTTCTGAGTCGCTATGACCATGAAGGGCTCGGGCATGGGATAGCTTACGCCGTCAACGGTGACCTTGTGCTCCTCCATTGCCTCCAGAAGCGCGGACTGTGTCTTGGGGGAGGCACGGTTGATCTCATCCGCCAGCATGATGTTGGTCATTGCCAGACCCTCATGGAACTCGAATTCCTCGGTCTTTCTGTTATACATATTGAATCCGGTTATGTCGGATGCCATAACGTCGGGAGTGAACTGCGCTCTCTTGAACTGCAGACCTGCCGCCTTCGCAATGGCGGAAGCAAGTGTGGTCTTACCGACTCCGGGAACGTCCTCTATCAGAACGTGAGTTCCGGAGAGCAACGCGGTAACAAGAAGCACTACCTCGTTGTGCTTACCTATAACTACCTTTTCGATCTCTTCAACAAGCCTGTTTGCCATCATTATCGCGGCATTTTCCGTCTTGCTTGCGTAGTGGTTCATCTCTTCTGCCATATTATTTGAATCCTTTCAAAAATTATATTCCTAACTATTATATCATATCACGAGTGTTTTGTAAATCAACCGATTGCCCAATCTTGAGCCCACGCCCTTGTGCACTATAAACAAAACCCGGTGAAAGCTCTGTGGCTACGGCTCCCTCAACGCCCTGTATATGACTCTTTTTATAGGGTTGAAGTCAAAGATTTTCCGACTTTTCCGGTTCCCCAAGCTCCCTGAGAAGCTGAGAAAGCGCGTTGGTCACGGTGAGCTGCCGTACACGGTCACGGTCACCCTTCAGCCGTAGGTGTACGTGCCTTTCCCCTCGGGCGGAGGAGATACCCATAAACACCGTGCCGACGGGATACTCATCCGTGCCGCCGCCCGGGCCGGCAAATCCGGTCACCGAAACACCGACGTCTGCACCGGAGAGCGCTCGGATGCCCCGCGCCATCTCCTCTGCGGTATTGGGCGATACTACGCCGTAGTGCTCAATAGTCTCGGGGAGAACGCCGAGAAGCTTTATCTTAGCCTCCTCCGAATAGGTGACGCCGCCGAAGCCGAGAACGGCGGAGGCGCCGGAGACCGAGGTCAGGGTTCCCGCGATCAAGCCGCCGGTGCAGGACTCTGCCGTAGCTACAGTCTTGCCTGCTCTTGCATAGCTTTCCACCACCGCCTGCGCAAGGGATGTGTCTATTCCGTATATGTAATCTCCTACCGGCGTTTTTCTGATCTCTTCTATAAGTTTGTCGCACATTTCCTCGCAAATAGCCGCGTCTTTTCCTCTTGCAGTTACTCTCAGGCGCACCTCTCCCGCGCCGCAATAAGGCGCGACAGTGGGGTTTGAGGCGCCCTGCATAAGCTCCTTTAAATGACTTTCGACCTCCGACTCACCCATTCCGAAAATGCACACGTTTCTGCTTACGAAAACGCTTTCGGTATATCGGGAAAGATAGGGAATTACCGCGCCGTCAAACATAGCCTTAAGCTCAAAGGGCGGTCCCGGAAGCATTATCACTATCTTGTTTCTTTCTGGGTCCTCGATGGCACAGCCGGGCGCAGTGCCTGCGTTATTCGGGAACACCACGGCGCCCTCCGGCATCCATGCCTGCTTTTCGTTGTTGGGCGTCATGTTCTTGTGCATAAAAGCAAAGCGCTCTCTCATGCGCTCCAGAGACTCCTCGTGCAGATACA